>JANOJJ010000275.1:0-7275 GCA_031408155.1 Rubrivivax sp. | reverse complement strand
CCTTCATCCCGCACTCCTTGTTGTGCCTGCACTCTAGCCAGTGCGGCGCCGCCCGCGTGCAGCGAATTCCCGGACAATTGGTCGATGAATCAAGTTTCGGCCCCGGTCCGGCTGTCGATGGCTCAGGTGCTTCTGTGCGGCGCCGCGATCGTCACGCTGTCGATGGGCATCCGCCACGGCTTCGGCCTGTTCCTGCAGCCCATCACGATGGACCGCGGCTGGTCGCGCGAGACTTTTGCTTTCGCGATGGCGGTCCAGAACCTTGCCTGGGGCCTGGCCGGCCCGGTGGCCGGCATGTGGGCCGACCGCTTTGGTGCCTTTCGCGTGCTGCTGGTAGGTGCCTTGCTTTACGCCGCGGGCCTGGTGACGATGGCGATGGCCAGCAGCGGCGTCGGCTTCGCTGGCAGCGCCGGCGTGCTGCTGGGCATGGCGCAGTCAGGCACCACCTACGCCGTGGTCTACGGCGTGATCGCGCGCAACGTGGCGCCCGAGCGGCGCTCGTGGGCGATGGGCATCACAGCGGCTGCCGGGTCTTTCGGCCAGTTTCTGATGGTGCCGATCGAAAACGGCCTGATCGGCGGCCTGGGCTGGCAGAACGCATTGTTCGTGCTGGGTTGCCTGGCGCTGGCCATCGTGCCGCTGGCTTTCGGGTTGCGTGAACCCAAGGGGCTGGCCCACGCCAGCGGCCCCAGCCAGAGCGTGCGCGCCGCGCTGCGCGAGGCTTTCGCCTATCCGAGTTTTCGCTGGCTGACGGCGGGCTACTTCGTCTGCGGCTTTCAGGTGGTGTTCATCGGCGTGCACATGCCCAGCTACCTGAAGGACCATGGCCTGTCGCCCGAAGTCGCCACCACCGCGCTGGCGTTGATCGGCCTGTTCAACGTGTTCGGCACCTACACCGCCGGCACTTTGGGGCAGACGGTGTCCAAACGCTACATCCTGTCGGCGATCTACGCCCTGCGTGGCGTGGCCATCGTGGCTTTCGTGCTGGCGCCGCTGACCCCCTTGAGCGTCTATCTGTTTGCGTCCGTGATGGGCCTCCTCTGGCTGTCGACCGTGCCGCCGACCAACGCCATCGTGGCCCAGATCTTCGGCGTGCAGTACATGTCGATGCTGGGCGGCTTTGTCTTTCTGAGCCACCAGGTCGGCAGCTTCATGGGCGTGTGGCTCGGTGGCAAGCTGTACGACATGACCGGCAGCTACAGCATCGTCTGGTGGCTGGCCGTGGGCTTGAGCGTGATGGCCACGCTGGCCAACCTGCCGGTGCGCGAGACGGCCATCGCCCGCCCGATGGCGCAAACCGCATGAAGCTGCGCGCACGAGCCCTGCTGGCCTGGACGGTCGTGCTGCTGACGCTGGCGTCGGTGTTCGCGGCGTACCTGAGTCCGCACATGGTGGTGGATCTGGCGACTCGCGTCTGGTCATGCTTTTGAGCCACCCCGCAGGGTGCGAGCCCTCGGGCTGGCTGAGGCGCTGGGCGCACCTGCTGCCGGCTGGCGCCCGCGTGCTCGACCTGGCCTGCGGCTCGGGCCGCCACCTGCGCTGGCTGGCCGAACGCGACTTTGCGTTGACCGGCGTCGATCGTGATGAAGCGGCAGTCGCCGCATTGCGCCCGCTGGCCGAGATCATCGTCGCCGACATCGAGCTCGGCCCCTGGCCGCTGGCGGGACGACGCTTCGACGCGGTGCTGGTGTCCAACTACCTGTGGCGGCCGTTGCTGCCCACGATCATCGACAGCGTTGCCGATGGCGGGCTGTTGATCTACGAGACCTTCGCCGACGGCCAGCAGACGGTGGGCCGGCCGTCGCGGCCGGACTTCCTGCTGCAGCCGGGTGAACTGTTGACCGCCTGCGCCGGGCTGCGCGTGGTGGCCTATGAAGACGGTTTCGAGGTCGGGCCCGATCGTTATGTGCAACGCATCGTGGCCGCGCGCAGCGCCGCGGTGCACGCTCGATTCGCCGTTGCAGGGTCGCCCGCTGCCGGCAGCTAAAATGCGCGGCTTCGAATGAAGGTGCTCGTCATGAAACCCATCGTAGGCAGCATCGTGGCGCTGGTCACGCCGATGCATGAAGACGGCAGCGTGGACTACGCCGCGCTGCGCCGGCTGATCGACTGGCAGATCGGCGAAGGCACCGACTGCATCGGCGTGGTCGGAACCACCGGCGAGAGCCCGACGGTCAACGTCGACGAGCACTGCGAGATCATCCGCGTGGCAGTCGAACATGCCGCCGGCCGGGTGCCGATCATGGCCGGCGCCGGCGGCAACGCCACCAGCGAGGCGATCGAGTTGACGCGCTTTGCCAAGCAGGTCGGCGCCGACTGCTCGCTGCAGGTGGTGCCCTACTACAACAAGCCGTCGCAGGAGGGCATCTACCGCCACTTCCGAGCCGTGGCCGAAGCGGTCGACCTGCCGCTGGTGCTGTACAACGTGCCCGGCCGCACGGTGGCCGATATGGAGCACGACACCGTGATGCGGCTGGCCGAGGTGCCCGGCATCGTGGCCATCAAGGAAGCGACCGGCGACATCGAACGCGCGGCCTGGCTGATCAGGCATGCACCGAAGGGCTTTTCGATCTATTCCGGCGACGACGGCACCGCACTGGCCCTGATGCTGTTGGGCGGCCACGGCAACGTCAGCGTCACCGCCAACGTGGCACCGCGCCTGATGCATCAAATGTGCATCGCGGCGATCGAAGGCGACTTGAAGCGCGCGACCGCGATCCACCTGCGCTTGCTGGCGGTGCACCGGCAGCTGTTCTGCGAACCCAGCCCGGCACCTGCCAAGTGGGCTCTGTCGCGCCTGGACCGGTGCGCCGCGCACGTGCGACTGCCGATCCTGCCTCTGACCACCGCCGGCCAGGCGCTGGTGGAGCAAGCCTTGCGCGATGCTGGCTTGGTGGCCTGAGGGCCACCGCCATCGCCCCCCGACACCATCGCAAGCCAGCCGCCACGCGCCGGCTGACGGAGACCTCGAACGTGAAATTCCTGCCTGTCGCCACCCCTGCCCGCTGCGCGGCACTGGCGCTCGTCGCCGCGCTGTCTGGCTGTTCGTCAATCGACGGTTTCCTGTCGGGTGACAAGGTCGATTACCGCAACAGTGCCGCCAAGACCAAGCCGCTCGAGGTGCCGCCCGACCTGACGCAGCTGGCACGCGACCCGCGCTATGCCCCGCAGGGCGGGGTGATCAGCGCCGCCGCCACCCCACAGACGCCTGCGCTGCAACAAGGCAGCGCCGCGCTGACCAGCGTGGCGCCGTCGGTGGTGGGCACGGTGCGGGTGGAAAAGCAGGGCCTGCAGCGCTGGCTGGTGGCCGAGGCGCCGCCCGAAGTGGTCTATCCCGAGGTCCGCGCCTTCTGGCAGGAGCGCGGCTTCGCGCAGACCACCGACAACGCACAGGCCGGCGTGATGGAGACCGACTGGGTCGAAAACCGCGCCAAGCTGCCGAACGATCTGATCCGCTCGACACTGGGCCGCCTGGTCGACAGACTCTACGACAGCGGCGAGCGCGACCGCTTTCGCACGCGCATCGAGCGCGGCGCCAGCGGCACCGAGATCTACCTCAGCCATCGTGGGCTGGAGGAGGTCTACACCAACGAGCGCAAGGAAAGCACCGTCTGGCGCCCGCGCGACAACGACCCGCAACTCGAAAGCGAGATCCTGACCCACTTGCTGATGCGCCTGGGCAGCAAGGTAGACAGCGCCAAGGCGGCGCTGGCCAATGCGCCCGAGGCGCCGGCACGAGCACGGGCACTGGCGAGCGCGGGCACGTTCGAACTCGACGAACCCTTTGACCGCGCGTGGCGCCGGGTCGGCCTGGCGCTCGACCGCAGCGGCTTCTCGGTCGAGGACCGCGACCGCAGTGCGGGGCTGTTCTACGTCCGCTACATCGACCCCAAGGCCGCTGCGGCCGAAGAGCCGAATTTCTTTGCCCGCCTGTTTGGCGCCAAGGGGCCGGACAAGTCACCCGTGCGCTACCGTGTGGTGCTCAAGGGCAACGACGCGAAGACCACGATCTCGGTACAGACGTCGGCCGGGGCAGCGGAAGGTGGCAACACCGGCAAGACCATCGTGTCTCAGCTGGTGCGCGAGTTGCGCTGAGCCGCTCATCTGCGGCTGCCAGCCAGGCGGCAGCACAAACGACAAAGCCGCCCGAAGGCGGCTTTGTCGCTGGTCTTGACGAAGAAGGATTACTTCTTCACGGCCGACGCGGCAGCAGCGTCCATGGCCTTGCCGACGGTGTCCTTGGCCGCGTCGGCGGCAGAGGCAGCAGCAGCAGTGGCGGCAGAACCGGTAACGGCAGATGCGGCGGCATCAGCAGCAGCGCCGGCCACAGCCGAAGCGGCGGCGGAAGCGGCAGCGGCTACGGCAGGGGGGGCGACAGGAGCCGGAGCTTCTTCTTTCTTGCCGCAAGCGGACAGGGCAACGGCAGCAACCAGGGCAGCCAACAGGAGCGACTTGTTCATATCTCTATCCTCGGGAGTAATGGGTCGTGGGTCGTGTGCTTGGGTCGGAACTCTTCGGTCAACGTGGGACTCGTCTCAGGCCCCTGCAGCCAGTGGCTGCGAAAAACCCGTGCGTGACCCATGCGTGACCCATCAGGTAGACACGCGAAGCAATAGCCTCTGCAGTGCCTAGCCTATGAGTATAGCCGGACCTAGGGCAATCCCTAGAGGCCGAGCGGTTGAACCGGGAATGAGGGCTCGCAGCGTTGCACCAGCGCATCAATCTCGTCATGCCATTGACGCACCGCCCGTTCATCCAGCGACAGACGGCCCCGCCAATGCGTGCTGTCGAAGATCTGCAGGCACAAGCGCTGGTCGTCGATCAGCAGCGCGGGCAGCCGCACTTCGGCGCGGTCGCTGGGTGCCCAGGCGTCGACCCGGTGTGACCAGGTCCGGCGCCAGGCGATGAAGCGCGGATGCTGGCGTTCGACCTGCGTGTAGTCATGGGCGAACAAGACCAGCCGCCGCTGCGGCAGTCGCAGCCAGGCGGTCAGGGTCTCGAGCAGCACCTCGTCGTCGAGTGGCCAGAACGAGAAATCGGGATCCAGCCAGGTCAGCCGGCGCGATTGTGTCTGTAGCGCATGGCCGGCTGCCCAGCGCAAGGCAGCCTCGAAATCGGCTGGTGAGCGCAGCGCCGACAGCGGCGGCTCGGTGCCAGGCGCGCTCACGCCACCTCCTGCGGCTGCAACCAGCCGTCGTCAAGCCAGCCCTGCACGATGTGGCGTGCGGCCGGGCTCAGCGCCGCGCAGCTCTTGGCGTCGAGCCGGCGCACATCGGCCAGCAGCCGAATCAGCCGCGCGTCGCGCCCGCTGATGTGGAACGACTCGCCGTTGATGAACACATGGCGAGCGTCGTACAGCATGCGCGTGCGCCGGTCCAGACACACGCCCGACTGCAGCGAGCCGCCGTCGCGGGCGTCGAACCACACCCGCGGCTTGGGCTCCGACAGGCTTTCGCCGAGCGAGCGCTCGAGTGCGCCGGACTCGGCCAGGCGCCGCGCAACGGCTGCGCGCGCGAAGTCGACCAGCGCAGCCGGGATCGCGCCCGCAGCAGCGGTAGCCGGCTGCGTCGGGTCGCGGTACAGGCGACCTGGCTCGTCTGCGTCGGCCAGCCGCTGCAACAGGTCGCCGGCCAGGCCTTCGGCAGCGGGCGAGCGAAAGCCCACCGAGCAGGTCATGCACTCGCCAACGGCAACGCCGTCATGGCCCCACAACGGCGGCAGGTAGAGCAGGTCGCCGGGGTCGAGCACCCAGTCGACCTCGGGTTCGAAGCGACGCAGGATCTTCAACGGCAGACCTTCGATGAACGCGACATCAGCCACCCGCCCCACGCGCCAGCGCCGGCGTCCGGCCAGCTGGACAAGGAAAACGTCGTAGGCGTCGACATGCGGGCCGACGCCTCCACCGTCACTGGCCCAAGAGACCATCAGGTCGTCGAACCGCGCCTCGGGTACGAAACGGAACGGCGCCACCAGTTCGCGCGCTGCATCCAGCTGCAGGTCCAGCCCTTGCACCAGCAGCGTCCATTGCGGCTGATCAACCGGGGGCAGCACACGCCGAGGCATCGGGCCGTGGCGCACCAGCCAGTCGTCGCCGCGGCGCATCACCAGGCGCGACTCGACGTCTTCGTTGGCGGCCAGGCGGAACAGCGCGGCCCGGGACAACGGTGGTTTGGCCCCGGGCCAGGCCTGGCGCACGAGCAATGGCTTCTTTTCCCAGTGCAGGCGCATGAACTGTGCAGGCGACAGGCCGCCGAGCAGTAGGGTGGGTGCGGTCACGTCCATCGGCTGATTCTCGCGCAGCAGCCCTGTGCGATCATCGATCGATGCGCATCGAAGCCCCATGCGTGGTGAGCCTGACCTGGAAGCTCACTGACGCCCAGAATCAGCCGATCGACGAACTGAGTTCCGCGGTCGAGTTCTTCGTCGGTGGCAACGACCTGCTGGCCAAGGTCGAACAAGCCTTGGCCGGGCACGAGACCGGCGACGAACTGCAGGTCCAGATCGAGCCCGAACACGCCTTCGGCGACTACAAGCCCGAGCTGGTGTGCTTCGAGAACCGTTCGATCTTCCCCGAGCAGCTCGAGGCCGGCATGACCTTCGAGGGCCTGCCCACGGGTGCGGCCACGGCCGACATGCCGAAGGACCAGATCTACGTCGTGACCGAGGTCTACGCCTCGCACGTGGTGCTCGACGGCAACCACCCGCTGGCCGGCATGGCGTTGCGCCTGCGCATGACGGTGGTGGACGTTCGCGCAGCGTCCGTCGACGAGATCGGCGCCGGCAGCGTGGGTTCGGGCCCGGTGACGCTGCTGAACCCGGCGCCGACCGCCCTGGCCGACCACGACACCCTGCATTGAGCTGCCGCCTCCGGGTCAGCGCGCGCCGGTGGACCCAAAGCCACCGCCGCCACGCGATGATGCCTCGAAGTCGTCGACCCGCCGCAAGGCTGCCTGCACCACGGGCACGATGAGCAGTTGCGCAATGCGCTCCATCGGTTGCACCGTGTACGCGACTTGCGAGCGGTTCCAGCAGCTCACCATCAACGGGCCCTGGTAGTCGCTGTCGATCATGACCGTGATCTTCACGGAGGTCGCCGCCTCTGCCGGGGTCAGAGTGTACACAACCTTGCCGTGCTTGCCGGCAAAGTCGATCGACGCCTCGACGGACTTGCGCAGGTCAAGCGCAGTGACGGTCTGGGTCAGGCCCTCTGCAACCGCCACTTCGGCGGGCGCGGAGGCCAGCAGTGCGAACACCGTCGCGATCGGGCGATCGATC
>JANOJJ010000226.1:0-1834 GCA_031408155.1 Rubrivivax sp. | reverse complement strand
GGCGCAGAGCCGCCCGTTGAACTTGGACTTACGAATCCTGACGCTGCCGCAGTGGACGGCCGCGACGTCTGGCTCGTCCACCCCTGGAGCCTGGGCTCCCTGCCGACCTCGTTGCCGATCGATACCGTGGTGATCGGCGTCGTCCCGGCCGACTTTCATCGGGCCTGGCCGTGGAGCGAGCGGCGCTGGCGCTTCGTGGGCAGTCGCATGACCGAACTTGCTGCCCAGCGCTGGCACGACGACGCAACCGCCATCGGTGCTGCGCTCGCTGGCGCTCGCAGCGTCCGCGGCATCGCCGAGCCACACCTGGCGCGGTGGCTGTCACGCTGGGGCACCTGCGATGCCGCACCGGCGCTGTTTCCGCGTGTTGATCGCCGCTGCGACTCTTTCTCGCAGTGGTGGACCCATACATCCCGAGGCCTGCATTCGGCTGCGGACCTGCTGGCCGTCGCCGAGGTGCCTGCATCGTGAGCGACCCCGTCCGTGAACAGCCGCCGCTGACCGTGCTTTACGACGGCGCCTGCCCACTGTGTCGGCGCGAGATCGACGTGTATCGCGGCCTGCGGCCGAACACGCCGGTGTGCTTTGCCGACGTCAGCGACCCTGCATCGCAGCTGCCGAGCGACACCACGCGCGAGCAACTGCTGGCGCGCTTTCACGTGCGTGACAGCGACGGCCAGTTGCTCAGCGGCGCGCATGCTTTCCTGGCGCTGTGGGCTGCCCTGCCGGGCTGGCGCTGGCTGGCGCTGGTCGGTCGTCTGCCAGGCGCCGCCTGGGTGATGGAGCGCCTGTATCGCTTTTTTCTGCGCTGGCGGCCGGCGCTGCAGCGCTGGGCGTCCCGTCTGGACCAACCGGATGCGCCCCGCTGATCTCACCCACTTCACCCGCGGAGCACATCCCATGACTTCGATCGCTCTCATCACTGGTGCCAGCGGTGGCATCGGCCGCGCCTTGGCTCGCCAGCTGCACGCCCAGGGTTGCCGCGTCGCTGCGGTGGGGCGTGATGCCGACCGGCTGGCCGACGTCGATGCTGCAGTGCGCATCGCCGCCGACACGACTACCCCCGAAGGCGCCGCGCTGGCCATCACCTCTTGCCAGGAAGCGCTCGGTGGGGCGCCGACGCTGCTGGCGCACTGCGTGGGTAGCACGCTGATCGCGCCCCTGCATCGCACGCGCGCTGACGCCTACCGCGAGGTGATGCGCGTCAACCTCGACAGCGCAGTGTTCATGTTGCAGGCCTGGATCGCCGCGCTGCAGGGCGGGCCCGGGGCCGCGGTGTTCGCGAGTTCGGTGGTGGCGCGCATCGGCGTGGCCAATCACGAGGCCATTGCTGCGGCCAAGGGCGGCGTCGAGGCACTCGTGCGCAGCGCGGCGGCCACCTATGCAACGCAAGGCCTCCGCGTGAACGCTGTCGCGCCTGGGATGACCGAAACGCCCATGACGGCCGGCATGCTGAAGTTGCCCGCGATGCGCGAGGGCGCCGCGCGACAGTACCCGCTGGGAGGTGTGCAGACGGCGGAACAGGTCGCCGACGTGATGGCCTGGCTGCTGGGCGATGGCGCGGCCCGCCTGACCGGCCAAGTGCTCGCGGTGGATGGCGGCTTCACCACCGTGCGGCCTCTCGTAAAATAACTTGTCCTGATAGCCGCACTCGCCGCACTCGCCGCGGGAGCAGCGGGAGGATATGTCGGTCGCGGCCCAGCGGATCGAACGGGTTTGGGGTGTCGTGAGCGGGGTTCTACGATTTCCCTACGCCAGGAACAAGAAAGGCCCACGGGTTAGCGTAAGCCTTTGATGTCACTGGTACGCCCGGAGAGATGGCGGTCGCGCTCCG
>JANOJJ010000224.1:0-6810 GCA_031408155.1 Rubrivivax sp. | reverse complement strand
CCATCGGTCAGACGAATCGGCGATGTGGTCGGACCAGGAAATCGATTGAAAACGGGTTCTGCATGGCCGACTGAACAGGGCCGCATGCTACGAGGCCGGCCGGCGGCAATGATGCCTCTTGCTGATCGCGCGCCTGCACGCGCCGCATCGCCCGCGGGCCGGCTCAGCGCGACGCGCGCAGGATGTCGAACCTCGAGCGGCCGCTGCGGCCTGCAAGCACCGTGGGCATCACGCTTTCGATCGCGGCCGGCGTGATGCCCAGCGCCGCCAGGCCCGGCAGCAGACCGCTGGCCACGTTGGGCACACGCATCGAATCGATGTTGTCGCGTGACATCAGCGTCGGCCCCGGTGCGTGCTCGAGCAGCCCCGCCTGCAGGCGGCCAAGCGATGCGGGCAGCGGGATCTGCAGGCGCTCGTGCCCGGCCCAGCGGCCGGCCAGGCGCACCAGCTCCGACAGGGTGTAGACCTGCGGTCCGGCGCATTCGATGACGGGCGGCACGGCGCTGTCCAGGGCCCGCAGCAACGCCTCGGCCACGTCTTCCACCCACAGCGGCTGCATGCGCGCCGACGAGCACGCCAGCGGCAGCACCGGCGCCAGCGCCTGCAGGTCGGCAAACAGGTTGATGAAGCGGTCTTCGGCGCCGAAGAGCACCGACGGCCGCAGCAGCGTCAGTGCCAGGCCGGCGTCGTGCAGCACCTGCTCGCCGCGCGCCTTGCTGCGCAGGTAATGCGACGGCGCGTCGAGTGCGACCCCGAGCGCGCTGACGTGCAGCAGCCGCGTCACGCCGGCGGCGCGACAGGCGGCGGCCAGTTGGCGCGGCAGCGTCACATGCGCCTGCTCGAAGGCGCTTGCGCTGCCATGCAGGATGGCCACCAGGTTGACCACCGCATCGGCGCCGGCCAGCAGCCGCGTCAGCGCGGCTGGGTCGTGCACGTCGGCCGGACTGATCTCCACCGTCGATAGCGGCCGCAGCGCGGCGGCGTGGTCGACGCGGCGGGTCGGCACCAGCACGCGCAACGCAGGCCAACGCGCGACCAGGCGACGACAGAGGGCGCGGCCGACGAAACCACTGCCTCCGAGTACGACGACACGTTGCATGCAGGCAGTCCTTCAGGGCAGGTTGTTGTCAGGGGCGGCAGCAGCGGGGTCGCGCGGGCCGATGGTCGCACCCAGTCGGGCCTTCAGCGGCGGCACGGCCCCGCCCAGCAGGTGGCTATAGACGATGGCGTTGGACAGCACCTTCTTCACGTAGTCGCGCGTCTCGTTGAACGGCACGTTCTCGGCCCAGGCCGCGGCGTCGAGCAACGGGCCTTCGCGCCAACGGCGCGGGCGGCCCGGGCCCGCGTTGTACGCAGCGGCGGCCAGCGCCTGCGAGCCGGCAAAGTCGTCGAGCACGAGCTTGAGGTAGGTTGTGCCCAGCCGCAGGTTGGTGTCGACGTCGTTGAGCTGCCCGGGCCGCAGGTCGAGGCCGATCTTGCGCGCCGTCCAGCGTGCGGTGGCGGGCATCAGCTGCATCAGGCCCGAAGCGCCGGCGCTCGAGCGCAGCGTGGTCATGAAGCGTGTTTCCTGGCGGATCAGCCCGAAGACGAAGGCCGGGTCGAGGCCGCGCTCCCGTGCCCGTGCGGCGATCTCGGCGCCGAACGGCGTCGGGTAGCGCTGGCGCAGGTCGATCTGTTCCTTGGTGCGTTCGCTGGTGTTGATGCACAGCTGCCAGTCGCTGGCCCTGCAAGCCAGTTGTGCGGCGGCCAGCAGTTCGCGGTCGTTCATTCCGCGCAAGGTGAAGTTCCACTCGCGCCGGCCCTCGTCGCGCAGGCCGATCTGCGCCATCTGCAGGCCACGCTGCAGGCCGGCGGTCTGCGCCGCCTGCTCCAGTTCGGCGTCGGTCAACGCAGGCGGAGCGGCGGGCAGCAGGTGTGGCTGACCCAGTTCTTGTGCCGCCAGGTGCGCGTAGAAGCCCAGGCCCCTGGCCAACGGCTCGAACAGGGCGCGGGCCTGCTCGCGTTCGGGTTCAGCGCGCGCCCGGGCCATGATCGCGCGCGCTTTCCAGTAGGTCCAGGCCGGGTCTTTGTGTTCGTGCGCACTCATCGCGTCGACGCTCTGCGCCACCAGGCCCCAGCGCTCGCGGTCCAGGCGGGCGCCACGCAATGCGGCCCGCACGCCCCAGGCCAGGGTCTCGTCGCTCCACGGTGGTGGATGGCGATGATCGCGCTGGCGCTTCCAGGCCTGCTGGTAGAAATCGTGAGCGCGTTCGTTCAGCCGCAGCGCGGCCTGCTTGCCCACGCTGGCCCAGGCCAGCGCAGCCTGCTCGTCGTCGAGCAGGCGCGACCAGCCGGATTCGAGTTCGGCCACCGCGGCGTCGGCGTCGCTGGCGGCAAGTCGCATCAGCGCCAGCAGCGCCAGTTCCCTGTGCTGCCCGCCGGTCTCGATCGGGCGGCGCTTGAGGAATCGCGCCGGCTGCTCGAGCAAATCAGTCACCGACTGCGCCACCGACGCGCTGATCAGCGCCGCCGCGGCCTTGGCAGCGCGCGGGCGATTGTTTTCGACCGACAGGCGCACTTCGCGCCATATCTCGCCGGGGCTGAACTTGCGTGCGTCGGCCAGTGCGCCGGCCAGCAGTTGGCAGCCGTCGTCGAGATCGCGTTGCGCGTACCAGGCCGCCAGTGCAGCGGCCTTCACGTCGTGCCCGGCCTGGTGCTGCGTCAGCAGGGCATAACAGGCGACCTCACGGTCGTCGTGCATGCGGTAGCGCGCGTGATCGCGCGCAAAGTTCGTCCAGTCGCGGCGCCGTCCCAGCTCGAGCAGCCAGTCGTTGCGCAGGCGGTCCTCGACGTAGCTGCCGCTCCAGCGCGCATAGAAGGCGTCGATCTCGGGTTGCTGCGCCTCGTTCAGGCGGCTCGCCAGGTCCCAGTAGTCGACCCACATCGCCAGCGGGTGGCGAGCCGCCACCAGGCTGCCGCGCAGCGCGCTCAGGCGGGCCGTGTCCTTCGTGCGCAGCGCTTCGCGCGCCTCGACGATGCTGTCGTCGCCGACCTGGGCCGCTGCCGGCGCCATGGCCATCAGCACGCAAGCAGCCAGCGGCGCCAGGATCGACAGGCGGCGCGGCGCGAGTCCGGCAGGAGCAAAGGGGGTCGGCATGGGCCCAGGCACTGTAGCGCAGCGACTGCGCCGATGGGCCGGGCTGGTCATCAGCGCTGGCTGTCCATCGCAGCGCGGGTCTGGGCGGCCTGCTGCAGCACCCAGGCCTCGAAGGCTGTCAACTGTGGCGACGGCGGTCGCCCCCGCCAGCGCACCAGCCAGTAGCCGAAGGGCGAGCTGATGCGGCCGGCGGCGCCGAAGGGCTCGACCAGCTCACCGCGCGACAGGGTCTCGTGCACCAGCGCGACACGCGCCAACGCGACGCCCTGGCCGGCGAGCGCGGCCTGGATCTGCTGGTAGGTGAAGTTCAGGTAGATCCAGCCGCGCGGCTCGAGGCCCGCCGGCGCGTGCAGCCGCAGCCAGTGGCGCCAGCTCAGGTATTCGGCGCTCGGGCGCTGGTCGTCTTCTTCCAGCAGGGTCTGGCCGGCCAGGTCGGCTGGCTGCCAGCGGCGACCCAGCGTGGCGAGCAGGACCGGATTGACCACCGGCGTCAGCACCTCGCCGAACAGCGGCACCGAGTCGGGCGGCAGCTGGGACGCATCGGCATAGCGCAGCGCGAGATCGATTTCGGGGTCGTCGGAGTCGGCCATGGCGTCGTGCGCGGAGACGCGGATGTCGACCTCGGGGTGCAGGCGCTGGAAGTCCTGCAGTCGCGGGATCAGCCAGAGCGAGGCGAACGACGCGAAGGTGGTGACGGTGATGCGCTGGCGCGCGCCCTGGCTGCGGATCTGGCGCACGCTGGCGTCCAGCCGGTCGAGCCAGGGCGCCACTGCGCGCAGCAGCGCGGCGCCGGCGCTGGTGAGCTCGACGTGGCGTGTGCCGCGCAGGAACAGCGTGACGCCGATCTCGTCTTCAAGCGACCGGATCTGGCGGCTGATGGCCGGCTGGGTCAGGTGCAGCTCTTCGCCGGCGGCGCGAAAGCTGGAGCGCCGCGCCACCGCCTCGAAGGCGCGCAACGGACCCACGCCGAGCGCACGCTGACGCATGCTATTCATGACGAAAGTTTATCAATCCCGCGCGCAATCGTGATTGGACGACAAGCCCATTCGCGTCCAGACTCCCCTGCACTGAATGCCGAACCAGGAGCCCGACATGGCCACCGAACCGATGACGAACCTGCATGAAACGACCGTGCCGTCGCCGTGGCAATGGCGGCTGTCGTCGCGCTGCGTGCGGCGCCTGCGCGCGGCGCCGGTGCTGCGCTGGCTGGCAGTCGAACAAGGCCGGGTCTGGCTCACGCGCAGCCAGCAGACCCTGGAGCCGGGTGAGGACCTGTGGCTCAGCGCCGGTCAGCGCTTGCCCTTGCCTGCGGGCAGCGACTGGGTGGCCGAGGGCTGGCCCGAAGCGCGCATCGTGGTGCTGGAGGCGCCGCCGGCGTGAGAGCCTCTCAATGCGGCTGGCGCGACTTCGGCTTGCGCCGCCTGTATCGCCAGCCGGCCCCAGGGGCGCATCAGCTCGAGGCAATGCGCGATCAAGCCGCCGTGACTCATGGCGGTAGTGTAGGAGCCTGGCGCGGTGACAATGCCAACGCCCCTGGCTTCCCGTCGCGACCATGACCTTGCCTTTCAAGCTGTCGATCGAGCCCTCGCACGACAAGGGCTTGCTGCGCAAGCAACTGCAGGCCGAGCGGCAGGCGATGGTCGACCGCCACCAGCGCTCGGTCCATCTGCAGGAAGTGCTGCGCGTGTGGCTGGTCGGGCGACCTGAATCGTCCATCGGCGCCTACTGGTCGATCAAGGGCGAGTTCGATGCGCTGCCCGCGCTGTACCGCTGGAGCGAGGCCGACGACGCGCGCCGCATCGGCCTGCCGGTGATCAATCGCGAGACCCGGCAGTTGCGCTTCCATGTCTGGTACCCCGGCTGCCCGATGGAAGACGACGCCTACGGCATCCCCAAACCGAAGGACACCGAGGCCTTCGAGCCCGCATTGTTGCTGGTGCCTTGTGTGGGCTTCGGGCAGCGCGGCTTGCGCCTGGGCTATGGCGGCGGCTTCTACGACCGCACGCTGGCTGCCCTGCAGCCGCGCCCGCTGACGGTGGGCGTGGGCTATTCGAATGGTTTCGTGCCCTGGTTGCAGGCCGAGCCGCACGATGTGCCGCTGGATGCGATGCTGACCGACGAAGGCCTGCACTGGCAGCGGCTCGACCGTTAAGCGCAAGGCGCCGCTCAGGCGCGCAGGCGGCGGCAGATCTCGAGCGACAGCGCCGACTGGTTGAGCGTGTAGAAGTGGATGCCTGGTGCGCCGCCTTCGATCAGGCGCTGGCACAGCCGCGTCACCACCTCGATGCCGAAGGCACGGATGCTGGCCGCGTCGTCGAGGTAACCCTCCATCTTCAGGGCCACCCAGCGCGGGACCTCGATGCCGTCGCGGGCAGCGAACTGCGCAATCTTGGCGTAGTTGTGGATCGGCATGACGCCGGCGACGATCGGCACCTGCACGCCCAGCGCGCGCGCCTCGTCGACGAAGTGGAAGTAGGCGTCGGGGTTGAAAAAGAACTGCGTGATGGCCGAGCTCGCGCCCGCGGCCACCTTGTCGGCGAAGTGCTGCAGGTCGCGCCGCGCGTAGCGCTGCTCGGGGTGGTATTCGGGATAGGCGGCGACCTCGATGTGCCAGTCAGGCCCCTGCGTTTGACGGATGAAACGCACCAGCTCGGCGGCATAGCGAAACTCGCCGGCCACCGCGGTGCCGCTGGGCAGGTCGCCGCGCAGTGCGACGATGCGCCGGATGCCCTGCGCCCGGTAGGTGGCCAGGGTCTCGCCGATGCCTGCATGCGTGGATCCGACGCACGACAGGTGCGGCGCGGCGTCGAAACCCATGGCCGCGATGTCGCGCACGGTGGACAGCGTCTTGTCGCGAGTGGCGCCACCGGCGCCGTAGGTCACGCTGAAGAACTCGGGTCGCACGGCCGCGAGCTCGCTGACCACGGTCTTGAGCTTGTCGCTGCCGACCGGCGTGTTGGGCGGAAAGAACTCGAAGCTGATGGGTGGCGTGTTCATCTCGGCGGTCCACAACGGCTGGGCGACAGGGATCAATACCGGTAGCTGTCCGCCTTGTAGGGCCCCTGCTTGGGCACGCCGATGTAGGCCGCCTGCTCGTCGCTCAGCTCGGTGAGCTGGGCGTTGAGCGTGACGAGCTGCAGCCGCGCCACCTTCTCGTCCAGGTGCTTGGGCAGCACATAGACCTTGCCTACGTCGTAGGCGTCCTGGTGGGCGTAAAGCTCGATCTGCGCGATGGTCTGGTTGGCGAAGCTCGAGCTCATCACGTAGCTCGGGTGGCCGGTGCCGCAGCCCAGGTTCACCAGCCGGCCCTTGGCCAGCATGATGATGCGCTTGCCGGGCTTGGATCCCACGGCGGGGAAGATGATGTGGTCGACCTGCGGCTTGATCTCTTCCCAGCGGTACTTCTCGACCGAGGCGATGTCGATCTCGTTGTCGAAGTGGCCGATGTTGCAGACGATGGCGCTGTGCTTCATGGCGGCCATGTGGTCGTGCGTGATCACGGCCTTGTTGCCGGTGGCGGTGACGAAGATGTCGGCCTTGTCGGCGGCGTAGTCCATCGTCACCACGCGGTAGCCTTCCATCGCGGCTTGCAGGGCGTTGATCGGGTCTATCTCTGTCACCCACACCTGGGCCGACAGCGCGCGCAGCGCCTGGGCTGAGCCCTTGCCCACGTC
>JANOJJ010000495.1:0-5304 GCA_031408155.1 Rubrivivax sp. | reverse complement strand
CCGCGGCGAGGTCTTCGGCCAGGGTCTGGGGGCCAGCGTCGAGAAGCTGCACTACCTGCCCGAGGCGCACACCGACTTCCTGCTCGCGGTGATCGGCGAGGAGCTCGGCTTCATCGGCGTGGCCAGCGTGATCGTGCTCTTCTTCTGGCTGACGCGGCGCATCTTCGTCATCGGTCGCCAGGCGATCGCGCTCGACCGCGTATTTGCCGGGCTGATGGTGCAGGGCGTCGGGCTGTGGATCAGCGCGCAGGCGTTCATCAACATGGGCGTCAACCTCGGCGTACTGCCGACCAAGGGCCTGACGCTGCCGCTGATGAGCTACGGCGGCTCGGCCATCCTGATGAACCTGATCGCGCTGGCGATCGTGGTCCGGGTGGATCGGGAGAATCGAGCCCTCATGCGCGGAGGCCGCGTATGAGCCATCTGGTGATCATGGCCGCGGGCACCGGCGGCCACATCATCCCCGGGCTGGCGGTGGCGCGCGAGATGCGTGCGCGCGGCTGGACGGTCAGCTGGCTGGGCACCAGCACCGGGATGGAGGTGCAGCTCGTGCCCAAGGCCGGACTGGCGCTCGACACCATCGCCTTCAGCGGCCTGCGTGGCAACGGTGTGCTCGGCTGGCTGACCGGTGGTCTGCGGCTGCAGAAGGCGTTCTGGGACTGCCACGCCATCCTGCGCCGCCGCCGCGCGGCCGACGCGGTGCTGGGCATGGGCGGCTATGTGTGCTTTCCTGGCGGACTGATGGCCGCGGCGCTGAGCAAGCCGCTGATGCTGGTCAACGCCGACGCTGAACTGCTGCTGTCCAACAAGTGGCTGGCGCCGGTGGCCGACCGGGTCGCCTTCGGCTTCGACGGCACCGCCGCTGCGACGACGAAGAACGCCGTCGTCACCGGCAACCCGGTGCGCGCCGAGATCGAGGCCCTGCCTACGCCCGAGCAGCGCATGGCCGGCCGCAGCGGCCCGTTGCGCATGCTGGTGGTCGGCGGCAGTCTGGGTGCGCGCGTGCTCAACGACACCGTGCCGGCGGCGCTGGCGCTGATACCCGAACGCCAGCGCCCGATCGTCACCCACCAGACCGGCAACGCGCACCATCTGGACGTCAAGTCGGCTTATGAAGAGGCCGGCGTCGAGGCCGAGGTGCTGCCCTTCGTGCACGACATGGCAGCCCGGCTGACGGCCTGCGATCTGATGCTGTGCCGCTCAGGTGCCATCACCGTGAGCGAACTGTGCGCAGCCGGCGTGCCGTCGCTGTTGGTGCCGCTGATCGTGTCGACCACCAGCCATCAGCGAGACAACGCCGAATGGCTGGCGCGCCATGGGGCGGCCGTGCACCTGCCGCAGGCCGAGTTGTCGGCCGGGCGGCTGGCCGCCGAATTGAGCGCATTGACGCGTGAGCGGCTGCTGTCCATGGCGCAGCAGGCGCGCCGCCTGGCGCGGCCGAAGGCGGCGGCGCGCGTGGCCGACGAGATCGAGTCCTTGGTGGCGCAGCGATGAAGCACGCCGTCGAGAACATCCACTTCGTCGCGACCGAGCGGGTGCCGACGAAGTGCAGCCGTGCCTTGCGCGAGCGCGGCGCATGAAGCACGCCCTCAGGCACATCCACTTCGTCGGCGTCGGCGGCGCCGGCATGAGCGGCATCGCCGAAATCCTGCACGTCCTGGGCTACACCGTCAGCGGCAGCGACCAGTCGGCCAGTGCCACCACCGAGCGCTTGCAGGCGCTGGGCCTGCGCGTGGTCATCGGCCACGCCGCGGCCAACGTGGCCGGCGCGCAGGCGGTGGTGGTGTCGACGGCGGTCAAGGCCGACAACCCCGAAGTGCTGGCGGCGCGCGGGCGCGGCGTGCCGGTTGTGCAGCGCGCGCTGATGCTGGCCGAACTGATGCGGCTCAAGCAGGGCGTGGCGATCGCCGGCACCCATGGCAAGACCACCACCACCTCGCTGGTGGCCAGCGTGCTGGCCGAAGCCGGGTTGGATCCGACCTTCGTCATCGGCGGCAAGCTCAGCAGCGCCGGCGCCAACAGCCGGCTGGGCGCGGGCGACTTCATCGTCGTCGAAGCCGACGAGAGCGACGCTTCGTTCCTGCACCTGCTGCCCGTGCTGTCGGTGGTGACCAACATCGACGCCGACCACATGGACACCTACGGCCACAGCCTGCAGCGGCTGCACGGCGCGTTCGTCGACTTCTTGCACCGCATGCCGTTCTACGGCGCGGCCGTGGTCTGCGCCGACGATCCCGGCGTGCAGGCCATCGCCGCGCGCATCGAGCGTCCGCTGCTGCGCTACGGCCTGGGCGACGGCGCGGACTTCCAGGCCCGCGACGTGCAGGCGCTGCCCGGCGCGCGCATGCGCTTCGTGGTCCGCCGGCCCGACGCTGCGCCGCTGCCCGTCGAGCTCAACCTGGCCGGCGAGCACAACGTGCGCAACGCGCTGGCGGCGATCGCCGTGGCGGCCGAACTCGAAGTGCCCGACGCCCCGGTGCAGCGCGCGCTGGCTGCATTTGCTGGCGTCGACCGGCGCTTCCAGCGCTTCGGTGACCTGCCGGCGCGCCACGGCGGCCACTTCACGCTGATCGACGACTACGGCCACCACCCGGTCGAGATGGCCGCGGTGCTGTCGGCGGCGCGCGGCGCCTTCCCGGGACGACGGCTGGTGCTGGCCTTCCAGCCGCACCGCTACAGCCGCATGCGCGACTGCTTCGCCGACTTCGTGCAGGTGCTGGGCCGGGCCGACGCGGTCTGGCTGACCGAGGTCTACGCCGCCGGCGAAGCGCCGATCGCCGGTGCCGATGGCCGCACGCTGGCCGACGCGACGCGCCGCGCCGGGCGCGTCGATCCGCAGTTCATCGCCGACCTGGCTGCCTTGCCGCAGGCGCTGGCCGAGCAGGCACGCGACGCCGACGTGGTGATCACCATGGGCGCCGGATCGATCGCCAGCGTGGCGCAGCAGGTGGTGGACCTGGTGCGCGCCGCCAGGGGGACGGGACCATGAACGACGACCTGCGCAACGACATCGCCGCGCTGGGCAAGACCGCCGTTCTGCTCGGCGGCCAGCGCGCCGAGCGCGAGGTGTCGCTGATGTCGGGCCAGGGGGTGCTGGCCGCGCTGCTGGCGCAAGGCGTGCACGCCCTGGCCTTCGACCCCGCACAGCGGCCGCTGGCCGAGCTCGTGAGCGAAGGCTGTGCGCGCGTGTTCATCGCGCTGCATGGCCGCCATGGTGAAGACGGCACCGTGCAGGGCGCGCTCGAACTGCTGGGCATCCCCTACACCGGCTCGGGCGTGATGGCCAGCGCGATCGCGATGGACAAGGTCATGACCAAGCGCGTGTGGGTAGCCGAAGGCCTGCCCACGCCGCGCTGGTGCTGGCTGTCGCCAGACAGCCTTCAGCGCGAGCAGCTGATGAAGGTGCCCGACGAACTGGGCTTGCCGCTGATCGTCAAGCCGCCGCGCGAAGGTTCGTCGATCGGTATCACCAAGGTAGAAGGTTATTCACAGATGCTGGACGCGGTGCAGCTCGCGTCGCGCTACGACCCCGACGTGCTGTGCGAGGAATTCATCGCCGGCATCGAGCTGACCTGCCCGGTGCTCGGCCAGGGCTCGTCGGCGCGCGTGCTGCCGGTGGTGCGCATCGACGCGCCTGGCGGCAACTACGACATGCACCACAAGTACTACTCCGACGACACCGGCTACCGCTGCCCGAGCGGCCTGGCGCCCGAGCAGGAAGCCGAGGTCCAGCGCATCACGCTGGCCGCCTACCGCGCGCTGGGTTGCCGTGGCTGGGGCCGGGCCGACCTGATGCTGCGCGCCAGCGATGGCCGGCCCTTCCTGCTCGAGATGAACACCAGCCCCGGCATGACCAGTCATTCGCTGGTGCCGATGTCAGCGCGCGCCGCGGGCATCAGTTACGAACGCCTGTGCCTGCAGTTGCTGGCCGCGGCCACGCTCGACTCGGCGCGCTGAGGCACCCGCATGGCGACCCGACTCAACCGCCGCCGCAGCACTGTCGCCATGCCCCTTGCGCTGCCGGGTGACGTGCGCCTGATGAACGCGGTGGCCGGCAGCATCTTCGCCCTGGCCACGCTGGCGCTGGCCGCCGCCGCGCTGCTGTGGCTGGCGCGCACGCCCTGGTTTGCCATCCGCAGCATCCAGGTCGAAGGCGAGCTGCAGCGCATCACCACCGAGACCCTGCGCGCCAACGCCGCGCCACGCCTGGCCGGCGGTTTCTTCAGCACCGATCTGGCCAAGGCGCGCTCGGCTTTCGAAGCCGTGCCCTGGGTGCGTCGGGCCAGCGTGCGCCGGGTCTGGCCCGACCGGTTGGTGGTGCGCATCGAAGAGCACCGTGCCGCTGCGCTGTGGCAGGGCGACGAGCGCGACGACCGCCTCGTCAACAGCCAGGGCGAGGTCTTCAGCGCCAACGTGGGCGATGTCGAGGACGAGGCGCTGCCCGCCTTCAGCGGTCCCGAGGGCAGCGCCGCAGCGGTGCTGGCGCTGTACCGCCGGCTGCTGCCGGTGCTGCGTGCCTACGACATGGACGTCGAGCAACTGCAGCAGTCCAGCCGCGGCTCGTGGCGCGTGCTGCTCGACAGCGGCGCCACGTTGGAGCTGGGCCGCGGCAACGACGACGAGGTGGCGGCGCGCACGCAACGCTTCGCGCGCACGCTGTCACAGGTGACCACGCGCTACCGCGCCGCGCTCGAATACGCCGACCTGCGCCACGCCGACGGTTATGCCGTGCGGCTGCGCGGCGTCACCACCACGGCCCCGACGGGCGCCAAGCCCGCCCTGTAAAGGAAAGCCATGGCCAAGGAATCCAAGGACCTCGTCTTCGGCCTCGACATCGGCACCGCCAAGGTGATGGTGGTGGCCGCCGAGATCATGGCCGACGGCGAGCTGCGTGTCGTCGGCCTGGGCGTGGCGCCGACGCACGGCCTCAAGCGCGGTGTGGTGGTCAACATCGACGCCACCGTGCAGAGCATCCAGCAGGCGCTCAAAGAGGCCGAGATGATGGCCGCCTGCAAGATCGACCGTGTCTACACCGGCATCACCGGCAGCCACATCCGCGGCCAGAACAGCACCGGCATGGTGATCGTGCGCAACAACCGCGAGGTCACGCCGGTCGACGTGACGCGCGTGGTCGAGACCGCCAAGGCGATCAACATCTCCGGCGACCAGCGCCTGTTGCTGGTCGAGCCGCAGGAGTTCGTGATCGATGGCCACGAGGTGAAGGAGCCGATCGGCATGAGCGGCAGCCGGCTCGAGGTCAAGGTGCACATCGTCACCGGCGCGCAGAGCGCGGCCGAGAACATC
>JANOJJ010000203.1:0-14395 GCA_031408155.1 Rubrivivax sp. | reverse complement strand
CAAGCCCGTGGACATCAACCGCGTGGCGGTGGCGCCGGCCGCACTGGAACGGTGGCGGGTGTCGGTGCAGTCGCTGGCCAATGCCATTTCGCGCCTGCTGGGCGGCGGCACCGCAACCGCCCACGGCGGCGGCGCGGCTGGCTATCGCCTGGGGTTCGTCCAGGGAAAGCAAGACCGCGCGGCCCTACACCTGAGCTTCGACGGCAAAGGGCCGCGCCTTTTGGTGGCCGGCCATGCACTGGAAGTGCAGGACGTTTTGGTGCTGCGTGGCGCCCGCAACGCTCGAAGTCGGCGGCCGCCGGCTGACCGCGCCGCGCGTCTTTCTCAATGTCGGCGGCCGGTCGGTGCGCCCGGATCTGCCGGGCATCGACGACGTGCCGACGCTCGACAATGTGTCGATCCTGGAGCTCGATCGGGTGCCTGAGCAGCTGGTCATCGTCGGCGGCAGCTACATCGGCCTGGAGTTCGCGCAGATGATGCGGCGCTTCGGCGCCGAGGTGACGGTGGTCGAGCGCTCGGCGCGCCTGCTGCCACGCGAGGACGAGGATGTCTCGGCGGGCATCCGCGCGATCCTGGACAACGAAGGTGTGCGCTTCGCGCTCGCCTCCGAGTGCATCTCACTGCGGCGCGACGGCGAACGAATCGTCGTCGGCGCCGCCTGCGCCAGCGATCAGGCTCCGATCGTCGGCAGCCACGTGCTGTTGGCCGTGGGGCGGCGACCGAACACCGACCACCTCGCGCTGCAGACCGCCGGCATCGACGCCGACGCGCGCGGATTCATCACGGTCGACGATCAATGTCGCACCAGCGCGCAGGGGGTCTGGGCGGTCGGCGACTGCAATGGCCGAGGCGCCTTCACGCACACCTCGTGGAACGACCACGAGATCGTGCTGGCCAACCTGTTCGACCGCGATCCGCGCCGCATCACGGATCGCATTGCCTGCTACGCGCTGTTCATCGACCCGCCGCTCGGCCGCATCGGCATGACGGAGTCGGAGGCAAAGGCCAGTGGCCGCAACGTTCTCCGCGCCAGCATGCCGATGCAGCGTGTCGGCCGGGCGCGCGAAGTTGGCGAAACCCAGGGCTTCATGAAGGTGCTTGTCGACGCCGACACGCGCAAGCTGATGGGCGCTGCGATCCTGGGCCTGAACGGCGACGAGGTCGTTCATGCGCTGCTCGACGTGATGGCCGCCGATCAGCCGTACACGGTGATCTCGCGCGCGGTGCATATCCACCCCACGGTGTCCGAGCTGGTGCCGACATTGCTTCAGCAGTTGCGTCCGATCAGCTGACGGCTGCGGTTGATCGATGCAGCCGTCCGGCGGCTCGGGGTCATCCGCCGGGCGGCTTGTGCTGCGCGCTCGTCAGCGGCCGGGTCAGGCCGTCGAGCCCGGCGTCCAGGCTCATCCCCAGGTCCTCGCCGAGCTTCTTCAGGGCCGGCAATTGCACCGCCATCCCGAGGATCGAATCGATGGCCTGGTTCACCGGTGCCTTGGCTGAGCTGCCGTCGCCGCTGGTCATCGTGCCGCCGCCCAAGCCGTTGACCTGGTGGATGCGGATCGAATCGATCTTCTCGGCCGGATTCATGACTTCGGCCAGCACCTTGGGCAGGGCTTCGACCTTGGCCAGTTCCACCCGCATCGCAGTCGCCTTGTCGTCGAGCGCGTTGTCGGCCTCGGCCAGCGCGCGGCGGCCGTCGGCCTGGGCCAGCAGGTCCTGCCGCAGCGACTGGGTGCGCAGCGTGCTGGCCTCGGCCTCGGCCTGCGCGGCCTGCCGCTTGGCAACGGCACGGTCGCCGGCCACGGCGGCTTCGGTCTGGGCCGCCATGCGCGCACGCGTTGCGGCGATCTCGCATTCCTGCTCTGCGGCCACCAACGCCACCGCCTTGCGCCGCTCGGCTTCGGCCATCTGCCTTGCAGTCGGCACGGCTTCGGCGGCGCGCACGGCGTCGGCGCGCGCCAGGTCGGCCGCGGCGCGGGCCTGGCTTTCGGCGCGCGAGTGTTCGGCCAGCGCGATCTGGCGCTGCTGCTCGGCCAGCGCCACGTCGCGTTCGCGTCCGATCTCGGCTTCGGCCAGCGCCTTGGACTGTGCGATCTCGGCTTCGCGCACGCCGCGTTCGCGCGCCAGCTCGGCGCTGCGGATGGCGTGCTCCATGTCGATGCGCGCGCGCGCCGACGCCAGTTCGCTGTCGGCCTTGCGCATCACGACCTCGGCCAGTTGCGCCGCCTTGAGGGTTTCGATCTGCTGCACCTGGGCGATTTGCGCGGTCTGCTCCTCGAGGTCGATTTGCAGCTTGCGGCGTGTCGCTTCCATCGCTGCGCGGCGGACCGAGACTTCGGCGTCGGCGTCGATCTCGGCACGCTCCTTCTTGCTCTTGGCGATCACCTCGGCCAGCTTGCGCATGCCCACCGCGTTGAAGGCGTTGTTCTCGTCGAGCGCCTTGAACGGCGTCTGGTCGAGCGCGGTCAGCGATACGGTGTCGAGCTCCAGCCCGTTGCGCGACAGCGACTCGATCAGGCTGTCGCGCACCTCGCCGACGAAGCGGCCGCGGTTCTCGTGCAGCTCGTCCAGCGTGAAGCGCGCCGCCACCGCGCGCAACGCGTCGACCAGCTTGCCCTCGATCAGTTCACGCAGCTTGGCGGCATCGAAGGTGCGGTTGCCCAGCGTCTGCGCGGCACGTGCGATGCCGTCCTCGCTGGCGATCACGCTGACGTAGAACTCGGCGCCCACGTCCACCCGCAGCCGGTCCTTCGTGATCAGCGCCGCCTCGCCGCTGCGCCGCACCTCCAGCCGCAGGCTTTGCATGTTGACGCGCGAGATCTGGTGGAAGTACGGAATCGCGATCACGCCGCCGTCCATCACCACGCGGCGCCCGCCGACGCCGGTCTTGACCAGGCTGGTCTCGCGCGTGCCGCGTTCGTAGAAGCGGGCCAGCACCACCACGGCGATGGCCAGGACAACGAGGACCAGCAAGGTCCAGAGGATGGCGCTGCTCATGCTGCTCATGGCGGGGTTCCGTTCACAGTCCGTGGAGGTTGCACAGCAGGTGGCTGGCCATGCCGCCGTCCACCGCGAGGTTGGCGCCGCGGATCCAGCGGCTGCCGTCACTCAGCAGGAAGGCCACCACCGGCGCGATGTCGGACGGCAGGCCGGGGCGGTCCATCACGCGCATGTCTTCTTCGGCGCGCGCGCCCAGCGTCTTGACGAAGTCGGCCAGGATCGGCGTGTCCACCGGCCCCGGGCTGACCGCATTCATGCGGATGCCGCGTTCGCGCCAGGTCCAGCGGTTCTGCAGCGTCCAGGCCACCAGCGCTTCCTTGCTGAAGAAGTAGCTGCGCCCGCCGGCGTCGCCGGCATCGTGCGTGCGCACGAACTCGGCCACGTCGTCGAAGTCGAGGTCTTCGCAGTCGTGGATCGAGCTCACGTGGTTGGCCCAGTCGAAGCCGGCCAGCGACGCCAGGTTGACGATCGACGCCCCATCGGCCAGCTTCGGGATCATGGCCAGCGTGAAGGCCTTCAGCCCGACCAGGTTGACCTTCAGCACCCGCTCGGCCGGCGCCGTGGGCGGCAGCCCGGCGATGTTGGCGATGCCGTGCACACCGGCCGGCAGCGCCTGCACCAGCTGGCGGATCAGCGTCGGGTCCGACAGGTCGACCCGGTACAACTCGTCGACATGCTCATGCGTCAGCGTGCGGTCCACGCCGAGCACGGTGGCGCCCCAGGCCTTGCACAGCCGCGCCGTTTCCAGCCCGATGCCCGAGGCACAGCCGGTGACGACGATGGTCTTGCCTTGCAGCAGTTTGTGCATGATCAGAACATCGGCGGATAGGGACGCTGGCCGCGGTCGAGCGTGATCCAGCGCGTTTCAGTGAAGGTCTCGTGCGCCCAGCGCCCGCCATGCCGGCCCAGGCCCGAGGCCTTGGCACCGCCGAAGGGCACATGCGGCTCGTCGTTGACGCTGCTGCAGTTGATGTGGCACATGCCGGTGTCGAGCCGCTGCGCGATCGCCAGGCCGCGCGCTTCGTCGCCCGTGATGACGCCGCTGGACAGGCCGTATTCGGTGTCGTTGGCGATCGCGATCGCCTCGTCGTCGGTGCCAAACGGGATCACCGGCACCACCGGGCCGAAGGTCTCCTCCTGGTAGAGCTTCATCTGCGGCGTCACGCCGAGCAGGATGGTCGGCTCGACGAAGCGCCCGCGCACGCCGCCGCCGAGCGCCAGCGTGGCGCCCTTGGCCAGCGCGTCGTCGATCTGCGCCTTCACCTTGGCCGCCTGCTTGTCGTTGATCAGCGGGCCGATGACGCAGTTGTCGTCCCGGCTCGGGTCGCCCACCTTGAGCTTGGCCGCGCGTTCGACGAAGCGCTTCAGGAAGGGCTCGAAGATCGTGTCCTGCACCAGCACCTTCTCGACCGACATGCAGATCTGGCCTTGGTGCATGAAACTGCCGAAGCTGGCGGCCTGGGTGGCGCGCTCGAGGTCGGCGTCGCCGCAGACGATCAGTGCGTCCTTGCCGCCGAGCTCGACACAGGCCTTCTTCAGGTGCGCGCCGGCACGGGCGGCGATCATGCGGCCGACCGGCGTGCTGCCGGTGAAGCTGATGCCCTTGATGCGCGGGTTGTCGATCAGTTCGTCGCCGATCGGGCCGATGCCCTCGCGCGAGCAGGTCAGCACGTTGAGCACGCCGGGCGGCACCCCGGCTTGCTCGAACACCTCGGCGAAGAACAGGCCGCCGGCATAGGGCGTTTCTTCGGACGGCTTGAGCACGCAGGTGTTGCCGGCCGCGATCGCGAAGGCGATGCCGCGCGCGCTCAGCAGGGCCGGAAAATTCCACGGGCTGATGCAGCTGATCACGCCCAGCGGCCGGCGCAGCGCCATCGACAGCTTGCCGTTCTCAGACGGCAGCACCTCGCCGATGGCGGCGTAGTTGCTCGCCGCCGCGGCATGGAACAGCTCAACCACGTAGCCAGCCTCGAACAGGCCCTTGCCGACCCAGCCGCCGCCTTCGTGCTTGAGCGCTTCGACCAAGTCCATCCTGCGCTGCTCGACGATCTCGGCGACCTTGATCATGAAGTGCGAGCGCTGCTGGAACATCAGCCCCGACCAGGCCGCGAAGGCCGCCTGCGCGGCGTCGATCGCGGCACGCGCATCGGCCAGGCTGGCGTCGGGCACACGCGCCCAGACCGAACCATCGGACGGGTTCAGGTCGTCGAAGGTGCGGCCCGGGTGGACCCAGCGGCCACCGATGTACAGACCGTCGAAGTTGCGCGCCATGTCAGTCTTCCTTGTGTAGCGTGCCGTCGCCGTGGCGGCGGTAGATCTCGAGGCCGGGCCGGCGCCAGACCTCGAGGCCGGGTGCCAGCACCGGGGTCGGGGCTGCGGACCGCAGGCGGGCGGCCGATTCGATGCCGGCAATCGCGTCGGCCAGCGCCGCGTTGGCCGGCGCCGAGCGTTGCGCGACCAGGTCGTCGGCCTGGCGCTGCGTAGCCAGGCGAACCAGGTCGGCCACGCGCACCGGCAGCAGCGCGTCGGCCGAGGTGGTGGTGGTGGTGGTGGTGGTAGCAGTGGCAGCAGCGCTGGCTGGCGCCACCGCGCGCGACGGCAGCGCCGGTGCCGGCGGCGGCGCGCTCGCCTTCGGCAGTGCCACCGCAGGGCCGACCGCACCGCCCAGATAGGCCGCCTGCACGGCCGGGTCGCGCGCCAGTTCTGCCGCCGGCCCGTGGCCGACGATGGCGCCGTTTTCGAGCAGGTAGGCGCGGTCGGCGATGGCCAGGCTCTGGCGTGCGTTCTGCTCCACCAGCAGGATGCCGACCCCGCTCTCGCGCACCGCCCTCAGCTTGCGGAACAGCTCGCTGCACAGCAGCGGCGACAGGCCGAGCGACGGTTCGTCGAGCATCAGGATGCGCGGCGCCGACATCAGCGCGCGGCCGATGGCCACCATCTGCTGCTCGCCGCCGCTCATCGTGCGCGCCTGTTGCGCGCTGCGTTCGGCCAGCCGTGGAAACAGCGCCAGCACGCGTTCGAGCGACTCGGCCTGGCTGCTGCGTGCACGCTGCGCAAAGCTGCCGAGCAGCAGGTTCTCGCGCACGCTCAGGTCGCCGAAGAGTGCGCGACCCTCGGGCACCAGCGCCAGCCCGGCTTCGACGATGCGGTGCGGCGGCAGCCCGCTGAGCAACTGGCCGGCCAGCCGCACCTGGGCCGTTGCCTCGCTGTGCACCAGTCCGGCGATGGCACCCAGCAGCGAGGTCTTGCCGGCGCCGTTTGCACCCAGGATGACGACCACCTCGCCCGCGTCGACCCGCAGGTCGACGCCCTTGAGTGCACGGTGCTGGCCGTAGCGCACGGCCATGCCACGCACGTCCAGCCCGGCCGGCTCAGCCATGCTCGTCGCCCAGGTAGGCGCGGATCACTTCGGGGTCGGACAGCGCCTGCTCGGGCGTCCCTTGGGCGATCTTGACGCCGCTGCTCATGACGATGCAGCGGTCGCACAGGCTGCGGATGGCGTCCATCACATGCTCGACCAGGATCACCGTGCGGCCGTCGTCGCGCAGGCTCCTGATCAGCTCGATGCCGGTCTGTAGTTCAGTCGGGTTCAGGCCGGCCAGCCATTCATCGAGCAGCAGCACGCGCGGGTCGCTGGCCAGCGCACGCGCCAGCTCGACGCGCTTTTCGTCGATGTAGGTCAGCGCCGACACCGGCATCTGCACCGCATGCGCCAGGCCGACGCGGTCGAGCTGGCGCTCGGCATGCTTGTGCGCCTCACGCCCCCACAGCCGCCGGTGGCCGAACACGGCGCCGGCCATCACGTTCTCGATCACGCTCAGTGACGGCAGCACGCGCACGAGCTGGAAGGTGCGCGCCACGCCAGCGCGCGCGATCTCGCGTGCCGGTCGGCCCGAGATCAGGCGCTCGTCGAGGAAGATGTCGCCGCCGTGCGGCGCCAACGCGCCCGAGATCAGGTTCATCATCGTCGTCTTGCCCGATCCGTTGGGGCCGATGATGCCCATCACCTCGTGCTCGCGCACGCTGAACGACAGCTGGTCCACCGCGCGCAGGCCGCCGAAATGGCACGACACCTGCTGCACGTCGAGCACGATCCGATCACGCATGGCCCTGCCCCTTGCGCATCAGCTTGTCGACCAGCCCGACCACGCCGTGCGGGATGAAGTAGACGATGAGCAGGAAGGCCAGACCGAGCAGCAGCACGGTCTGGGTCGGGAAGGTGGCCGAGATCGCCTCCCACAGCAGCGTGAACGGCACCACGCCCAGCAGCGGGCCCCACAGCCGTTGCACACCGCCGAGCAGCGCCATGATCACGACCTGGAACGAGAGGTCGGACGAAAACGCCATCGCCGGCTCGATGTAGGTGAAGCGCGGCGCCATCACCGCCCCGGTCACCGCAGCCACCACGCCGGTGGCGACGAAGAGCAGCACCTTGGCGCGCGCCGAATGGATGCCGCAATGCGCCGCCACCAGTTCGTCATTGCCGATGATGCGCAGCGCGAAGCCCAGCCGCGAGCGCTTGACCAGCCAGCCCAGCAGCGCCACCACCGCGCCCAGCGCCAGCAGTTGCCAGTAGATGTGCTGGTCCTTCAACGCGGTCAGCACGTACAGCCCGCGGCTGCCGGTAAAGTTGTTCTGCACCCAGGTCACGAGCTGGCGGATGAATTCGGCCAGGCCGAGCGTGAAGATCACGAAGTACACGCCCGACAGCCGCAGCGTGGCCACGCCAACCAGCAGCGCCAGCAGCGCACCGGCCAGCGCGGCGATCAGCACCAGCACGACATAGGGCAGGTGTTCGATGCCCGCGGCCACGATGTAGGCCCCCAGCCCGTAGAAGGCCGCGGTGGCCAGCGAGATGTAGTGCGTGGGCCCCGAGAACAGCGCCCACGACGTGGCGAGCACCGCGTACATCGCGATCGAGATGCCCAGCGTGGTGAAGTAGGCATTGCCCAGCGCCGGCAGGAAGGCCAGCAGCACGAAAGCTGCGGCCACGGCGACCAACCAGACGGCTTCAGCACGGCTCATGCCGGGCGCCTTCCGAACAAGCCCTGCGGCCTGAACAGCAGCACCAGCACGAACAGGCCATAGGCTGCGGCCAGCGTCAGGCCGGGGTCGATCAGGCTGGCCACCGCGGTTTCGGCCAGGCCCAGGATCAGCGCGGCGATCACCGCGCCGCGCACGTCACCCACGCCGCCCATGATGACGATGATCAACGCCTTCATCGTGAACAGCACGCCGATCGACGCGTCGAGCGTCAGGAAGGTCGACACGATGGTGCCGCCGGCGGCCGTCACCGCGCCGCCGAGCGCAAAGGCCAGCGTGCTCATCTTCGGCACATCGATCGCCACCAGCCCGGCCGCGCGCGGGTCGACCGCCACCGCACGCAGCGCCAGGCCGGTGCGGGTCGCGTTCAACCCCAGGTAGACGAGCGCGCAGATCACGGCCGCGCCGAGCGCGGCGACGATGCGGTTGAGGCCGAACGGGCTGCCCAAGAGGTTGAACGGCGTTGCCAGGAACGAATAGTTGAAGTACTCGCCGCCGAAGGCCCAACGCATGACGCCGACCATCGCGAAGCTCATGCCGAAGGTGGCCAGGATGCTGTCGACCTCGAGCATGCCGCGGTTGGCGGCGCGCCGCACCAGCGGCGTCAGCAGCCAGCGATAGATCAGCCCATTCAGCACAAAGGCCGCCGGCACCACGAACAGCAGCGCCAGCATCGGGTTGACCTGCTGCGTCGTATGGACCCAGAACGCACCGAAGGCGCCGGCCACCAGCATCTCGCCGTTGGCCAGGTTCATGATGCGAGCCACGCCGTACTGGAGCGTCAGGCCCATCGCCAGCAGCGAATAGGTGGCCCCCAGCAGGATGCCGGTGATCAGGATGTCCATGCAAGCCTGGTCGCGCGCGCAGCCGGTCGGGGCCTGGGTCGCAGGAGGGCTTACCAGCCGGCCTTCAGCGCGACCGGCTTCTCGCCCGCCTTGCCGGTCGACGCGACGCCGACGAACCTGCCGTTCTGCCATTGGCCGACGGTCCAGAACTGCTGGATCACCTGGTCCTTGAAGGTCCAGTCGCCGAGCACGGTCTTGAAGCTGTGCGTCTTGATGTAGTCGGTGACCGCCGTGCGGTCGACGCCGCCGGTGCCTTCGATCGCCTGCTCCAGCACCTGCAGGCTGGCGTAGGTGACCGGGCCGGCCCAGTAGTCGGCATCGACGCCGGTGATCTTCTTGTGGGTCTCGAAGTAGCCCTTCATCTCGGGCGCATCGGGGTTGATGCCGCCGGCGCCCAGCACGCCTTCGGCCGACTTGCCGTACTTGGCGCCGAAGGCCGGGAAGCAGGTCGCCACGGCCGAGTAATAGGCCTTGACGTTCAGGCCCTCGATCTTGGCCAGCTCGGCCAGTGCAAAGGTGTCGGGTGGGTACGACCAGGCGACGAAAGCGTCCGGGTTGGCGGCCTTGGCACCCTTCATCACCGGGGCCAGGTCCTGCGTGCCCAGCGGGTAGCTCTTGTCGTAGACGATCTCGAGGCCCCTGGCCTTGAAGATCGGGCGCGCGGCTTCGATCAGCTCGATGCCGAAGGCGTCGGCCACGTTGACCATCGCCACCTTGTTGCCGATCTTGCCGTCGGCCACCATCCGGGCCAGCACGTCGGCCACCGAGCCGGCGAAGGCCGACGTGGTGCCGAGCGTGAAGAACATCGTCGGGTAGCGCTTGGCCAGCTCGGCGGTCTTGTCGGTGATCGCGCTGACCGCGATCTGCGGGTAGCCGTACTTGGCGAACACCGGTGCCGCGGCCAGGTTCAGCCCGGTGCCGTAGGGCGCGAGGATGAAGTCGGCCTGGTCCTGCGTAGCCAGCCGCTCGACCGCCTTGATGGTCTCGCCGGGGTTGGTGCGGTCGTCGTATTCGATCAGTTCGATCTTGCGCCGGTTGCCGTCCTTCATCTTCAGGCCGCCACGCTCGTTGACCTGCGTGACCCACATCTTGAAGGTCGGCCACTGCGTGACCGCGGCGCCGCCGGCCAGTGGGCCGGTCTTGGGGGCGACGGCGCCAATCTTGATGACGGCGCCCTGGGCCTGGGCCAGGCCCGGTGGCAGCATCGCGGCCAGCGGGACCGCGGCCAGTTGGAGGGTGGTTCTGCGCTTCATCGCGGGTCTCCTGGGGGTGTTGTGCTCGGGCAGGGGTGGGGTGAACCTAGAACGGGTAATGCGGCGCTTCGGTCTGCACGCTCAGCCAGCGCAGTTCGGTGAATTCGTCGATGCCGGCCTTGCCGCCGAAGCGGCCGTAGCCGCTGGCCTTGACGCCGCCGAACGGCATCTGCGGCTCGTCCTGCACGGTGGCCGAGTTGACGTGGCAGATGCCGGAATCGATCTGCCGTGCCACCGCCAGCGCACGGTTGAGGTCGCGCCCGAAGACCGCCGCGGCCAGGCCGTAGTCGTTGTCGTTGGCCACGGTGATGGCTTCGTCGACCGAGCGCACGCGCACCACGCCGGCCACCGGGCCGAAGGATTCGTCGCGGTAGAGCTGCATCGACGGCGTCACATGGTCGAGCAGCGTGGGCTGCATGATGGTGCCCTCGACCTGGCCACCGGCCACCAGGGTGGCGCCCTTGCGCAGCGCGTCGTCGACCATCGCGCGCACGCGTTCGGCGGCTTCGCGGCTGATCATCGCGCCCAGCGTGCAGCCGTCGGCGCCAGGCACACCGGCGCGCAGGCTGCGCGTCTTGACCGCCATGCGCTGGACGAACTCGTCGGCCACGCGCTGGTCGACGATCAGCCGCTCGGTGCTCATGCAGATCTGGCCCTGGTTCATGAAGGCGCCGAAGGCGGCCGCCTGCACCGCGGCGTCGAGGTCGGCGTCGTCGAGCACGATCAAGGGTGCCTTGCCGCCGAGTTCGAGCAGCACGCGCTTGAGGTGGCGCGCGCAGTTCTCGGCGATCAGGCGGCCGACGCGGGTCGACCCGGTGAAGCTGACGCGGCGCACGGCCGGGTGGGCGATCAGCGCGTCGACCACCGCGGGTGCGTCTTGCGGCGCGTTGCTGATGACGTTGACGCTGCCGGCGGGCAGGCCGGCGGCGCGCAGCGTGTCGGCGACCAGCCAATGCGTCATCGGGCACAGTTCGGACGACTTCAGCACCACCGTGTTGCCACAGGCCAGCGCCATCGCCAGCGCACGCACGCCCAGGATCACCGGCGCGTTCCAGGGCGCCAGACCCAGGCACACGCCGGCCGGCTGACGCACGGCCAGCGCAAGGTGGCCAGGGCGGTCGGACGGGATGACCTCGCCGCTGATCTGGGTCGTCATGGCCGCGGCTTCGCGCAGCATCGCTGCAGCCAGGGTGCAGTTGAAGCGGGCCCACATCGGCGAGGCCCCGGTCTCGGCCGCCATCGCGCGGTTGAAGTCGGGCGCGCGTTGCTCCAGCAGGTCGGCCGCACGGTTGAGCAGGGCTCGACGCTCGGTCGGCGGCAGCGCCGACCAGGCCGGGAAGGCGGCCGCCGCAGCGTTGCACGCGGCCTGCGCGTCGGCCACGGTGGCAGCGGCGGCGCGGCTGGCCACCTCGCCCCGGATCGGGTCACGCCGATCAAACGTGGTGCCACCCGTTGCCGAGGCGTCGCGATCGCCGATCATCAAGCGGACATCGAACATCGTGGTGCGGCCAACGGGTGGCGCCTGCGCAGCGCGGGGCGGCAGGGCCTGGATGGATGGGGAGCCTGACTGTGCGACAGGGCGAGCGCCACATACATGCACGAATCTGGCATTCATATGTCATTTTCAGGAGTAGGCTTCCGGGCTTTCCCGCAACTCGAGGTGCAGCTTTCTTGCCCGATACCCTGCGCCCACCCCCGCCGCCTGCCAGCGCACGCGACGTGCAGGCCCAACGCTTTGCGCCCACGCTGCACCGGCAGCGCTGGTCGCTGGACGTCGGGCCGGGCGCGGCGCTGTCGCGCGCGATCCACCTCAACAGCGGCCGTGGCCTGGTGCTGCACACCGAGGGGCAGACGCCGCTGCGACCGTCAGACATCGTCTGGCTGCCTGCCGGCAGCGCGCGCGAGGTGCTGGTCGAAGCCGGCAGCGCCGGCGTGACGGTGGGTGTGTCCGACCCGTTGCTGGCCGCGGCGATGGGCGCGCGTGATGACGAAGCGCCGCTGCGCCAGGTCAGCGCCCGCCGGTTGACGGTGACCGCGCCCGACGGAGCGCTGCGCGACGAGGTGGTGCATTCGCTGATGGCCATCGAGGCCGAGGCGCGCAGCCGCAACGGCGGCCTGCGCCCGTACCTGGCCGCGCACCTGACCATCGTGCTGGTCGGGCTGTGGCGGTTGTCCAGCCACGATGCAATGGAAGCGCTGGCGTCGCGCCCTGGCGGGCAACGGCTGCAGCGCTTCAGGCACCTGGTCGAAGCGCAGTTCCGCTCGCATTGGCCGGTCAGCCGCTACGCGCACGAGCTCGGGCTGTCAGCCGACAGCCTGCACGACCTGTGCGTGCGCGCGCTCGGACGCAGCCCGCTGGCGCTGCTGCACCAGCGCGTGGTGCGCGAAGCCTGCAGCCTGCTGGCCGGCACCGACCTGTCGGTCGACCGACTGGCCACCGACCTGGGCTTCGGCAGCGCCAGCCACTTCAGCCGCTTCTTCAAGCGCTGGCTGGGCGCCGGCCCCAAGGCCTGGCGCGGGCAGGCGCGTCAACTGGCGGCGGCCGGTTTGCCGCAGCAGCCGTAGAGCTACGCCGACTGGCCTTGAACCTAGAAACGGCCTGCGCCGTGCGAGGACCCGTCGATCGAACGGGCCGCCATCGACAAGTGCGTCACCCTGGCCGGCCGAGCGTGAAGAACGCCCGCCAACGCGACTGAATCAGCGCCTGGCCAGCGAAAACCGCGAGTCGGTGTCGCGCAGCACCCGGCCGGCAACGAGCAGTTCGTCCAGGTGCTGGACGATCGATCGCTGCTCCGCGCAATCGACCCACAGGTCGGCATGCTCGGGCGGATACAGCAGCCGCTCGCGCACCAGTTCGGCCACTGTGCGTGGGCGCGCGGCCAGCATCTGCAGCAGCCGGGCTTCGCGCTCGTCCAGCCGAGACGCATAGGCCTGCAGTGCTGCGATGAAGACCGCCCGCTCGGTCATCACTCCCTTGTGATGCGACGTGATCCAGAGCGCTGCCGGAAGCGACTCCAGGCGCGCCAGCGTGCGCCGGAACTGGCCGAGGTCCGAGCTGGCATCGCCGTAATAGGGCCCGAAGCCGGACAGGTCGATGTCGCCGATGAAGGCGATGCCGTGCGGCTCGACCAACAGCACGCAGTGGCCGGCCGTATGGCCTGGCATGTGCACCGCATGCACGCGCACGCCGCCGAGATCCCAGACCGCGCCGTCGGCGTAGCCGATCGCGTCCGGCCGCGGACGATAGTGGAACTCGGCCTCGATCTTCGCCTTCAAGGCGTCCAGCACTGCAGCCGTGTAACCGTAGTGGCGGCACAGGCCGGCCCAGCTTTGCGCAGCCAGCAGGTCCGCATCGTGCACATGGACGGGGGCATGCGGCAGGCGGTGCAGCCCGGCCATGTGGTCTTCGTGCACGTGGCCGAGGATCACCAGGTCGACGCTGTCGAGTCCGGCCCCGATGCGGTTGGCGACCTTCGGCGTATCGAACGCCGCCGTTGCGTCGCGGCCGCGCACGATGACTTGATTGCCATCGGGGTACTTGCCCGACTTCTCGCCGAAGTAGACGCTGACCGGGCCGAACGTGGCGCTGGGCATCAGGTTGTCCATCGGGGCATGGCTCGGGTAGACGTGCAAACGGATTCGTCGCCGGGATCGCAGACGGTTCAGGCCAGCGGATCGATCAGCACGCCGGGGTTCAGGATCCCGGCCGGGTCGGCCACCGCCTTGGCCTGCGCCAGCATCGCCCTGAACAGCTCGGGTACCTCGCGCTCGTAGCCGCTGCGGTGGTCGCGGCCGACCGCGTGGTGGTGGGTGATCGTGCCGCCGTGGTCGATCACGATCGCGTTCGTCGCCGCCTTGATCTCGCGCCAGGCGTCGCGCGCGCCGGCCACCTCGCCTCGCGCCGAGCCCAGCACGGCGTAGGTGAAATACGGCGCCGGTCCGTCCGGGTAGACGTGGGTGATGCGGCACGACAGCCGGGCCTGACGGCCGGTGATGCGCTCGATCGCGTCCTGCGTGTCGCGCCGCACCGCGCTGTAGAAGGCCTCGAAGCGGTCCCAGGTGATGGCGGTCTCGAAGGTGTCCATCACGATGCCCAGGCCGACTGCCGGGTCGCGCCAGTACGGCATGCGCAGGAAGGCCTGGCGCCAGGCGCCGGCAGCACCCTTGCGGTGCTCGGCGTCACCGTCGACCGGGGCCATCGAGCGCTGCACTGCGGCGAGGTCGAAGCGCCCGCCGTGGTCCGCGACGAGCTCG
>JANOJJ010000177.1:0-1552 GCA_031408155.1 Rubrivivax sp. | reverse complement strand
GGTCCTGGCCGTCGAACAGCACCTGGCCCGCGCTGGGGGCTTCGAGCGCCATCACCAGCCGCGCCAGCGTGCTCTTGCCCGACCCCGACTCGCCGACCAGCCCCAAGCTGCGCCCGCGCCGCAACATGAAGCCGACGCCGTCCAGCGCCTGCACCAGCGGGCGCGCGCCGAACAGCGTCTCGCGCGGCAGCCGGTATTGCTTGTGCAGGCCGATCGCGTGCAGCAGCGGCACGGTCATGCCGCGTTCCAGCGGATGCAGCGCACCTCGTGCCCCGCAGCCACGGCCTGTGCCGGCGGCGGCGCGCGCCGGCAGGCGTCGACGACCAGCGTGCAGCGCTCGGCAAACGGGCAGCCCACCGGCAGGTCGATCAGCTCGGGCACGCGCCCGGCGATGGTGGACAGCCGCGTGCCGCGCGCCAGCCCGAGCCGCGGCCGGGCCGCGAACAGGCCGCGCGAATACGGGTGCGCCAGTTGCGCGAAGACGGCGGCCGTGGGCCCGCTCTCGACCACCGTGCCGCCGTACATCACCAGCATGCGCTGCACGTTGTCGGCCATCACGCCGAGGTCGTGGCTGATCAGCAGCAGGGCCATGCCGTCTTCGCGTACCAGCTCGGCGATCAGGTCCAGCACCTCGCGCTGGATGGTCACGTCGAGCGCGCTGGTCGGCTCGTCGGCCACCAGCAGGTCGGGCCCGCAAGCCAGCGCGATGGCGATCACGACGCGCTGGCGCTGGCCGCCCGACAGCTGGTGCGGCCAGGCGTCGAGCCGCTGCGCGGCCTGCGGCAGTTGCACCCGCTGCAGCAAGCGCAGGGCCTCGGCGCGCGCCGCGGGGCCCGACAGGCCCTTGTGCAGGCGCAGCGACTCGGCGATCTGCCGGCCCACCGTGTGCAGCGGGTTGAGCGCCGTCATCGGCTCCTGGAAGACCATGCCGATGCGGTCGCCGCGCAGGCGGCACAGCTGGGCCTCGGGCAGCGTGGTCAGTTCCTGGCCGTCGAAGCGGATCGAGCCCGAGACCCGGGCTCCTTCGGGCAGCAGCGCCATCAAGGCGAGCGCGGTGATCGATTTGCCGCAGCCTGATTCACCGATCAGGCCCAGCGTGTCGCCGCGTGCCATCGAAAACGACAGGCCGCGCAGGGCATCCGCCGGGCCGCGGGCGGTTTGCAGGGTGACGCGCAGGTCGGTGACAGTCAGCAGGTCGGGCAAGCGGCAACGATAGCGGACCTTGGCAAGGCTAGGCACCGGCTGGACGCGTGAGAGGCAGCGGCGCTGCAAGACCGGGTGATCGGTGCTACCGCGGGGCCGGGAGGGGGGCTGGTCGGCGTCGATGAGGTCGGGGTACGAGGCCCCGGATGACGAGCGCCACACCCTTTGATATCGCCACAGCGCCGCCGCTCCAATGAGGCCGGGGCACGAGGCCCCGGATGACTGATGACGCGGTTTCGATGCACGAGGCGGGCGAGTTGCTTCAATGAGGCCGGAGCACGAGGCCCCGGATGACGAGCAGGTAGACCCAGCGAAGACGGCGGCCGCGCGCGCGCTTCAATGAGGCCGG
>JANOJJ010000170.1:0-4973 GCA_031408155.1 Rubrivivax sp. | reverse complement strand
ACAAGCTCGGCGAGGTGGCCGAACACGCCAGCGGCTTTGCCCGCACCAGCCCGGCGATGAAGCTCGAAATCGTGCGCGCGCTGCAGCAGCGCGGCCATGTGGTGGCGATGACCGGCGACGGCATCAACGACGGGCCGGCGTTGAAGATCGCCGACGTCGGCGTGGCGATGGGCATCACCGGGACCGACTTCGCACAGGCGATGTCCGACCTGGTGCTGCGCGACGACCATCCGGCGGCGATGCTGGTGGCCATCGAACAAGGGCGCACTGCGTTCCTCAACATCAAGAAGTCGGTGCGCTACCTCGTTGCCACTAACCTCAGTGAGCTTGCGGCCACCACGCTCGCGGTGGCCGCCGGCCTGCCCGAGCCGTTCGACCCGCTGGCGCTGTTGTGGACCAACATCGCCACCGACATCTGGCCGGCCATCGCGCTGGGCCTGGAGCCGGCCGAGCCAGGTGTGCTGGACGGCCCGCCGGTGTCGCTGCGCGGCGGGCTGCTCAACCGCAGCGAATGGGGCGCCGTGGCCACCGACGCCGCCACCATGACCTTGGCCTCGCTGGCCAGTTTCGGCTACGGCCTTGCGCGTTACGGTGCCGGCCCTCAGGCTCGCACGCTGGCCTTCATGTCGCTGACCACGTCGCAGCTGCTGTACGCGCTGGCGATGCGCTCCTCAAAGCCGCTGCGGGCGGGTGGCCTGCAGCCGAACCCGATGCTCAACCGCGCCGTGGGCTGGTCGCTCGCAGCGCAGGCCGGCACGGTGCTGTTGCCGTTGGGCCGCCGCCTGCTGCGCACGGCGCCGCTCGGGCCGCTGGACGCGCTGGTGGTGGTCACCACTGCCGCGCTGCCGTTGCTGGTGCGCGAACTGCTGAAAGAACGCGCGGCATGACATCGGCAACGGCCAAGATCCTGCACGAGACCGCGCGGCGCTTGCGGTTGGGGCTGGCGCCTGACGCCGACGCCACCAAACTGCACGCTGGCATCGCGCAGCTGCCCGGCGTGGCTTCGGTACGCGTCAACGCCGCACTCCAGTGCGTGGTGGTTGAGCACGATGGTCGCCCCGAGACCCGGGCCGCCGTGCTGCACCAGATGCACGGTGGCGCCGCGAACGAGCCGCAGCGGCGGCGCGCGCCCGAGCCTGCTGCCGTTGCCGGGGTGTCGGCCTGGATGCCGGCGCTGCTGGCCGCCACCTTGCCCGTGCTGCCGCAGACCTGGCGCCGCGGCGCGGCCCTGGCCGTGGTCGCCACGCGCGTGCTGTCGCAGCCGGCGCGGCTGCGCAGCGGCGCGCCGGCCGTGCTGCTGGACGCGGCGTCGCTGACCGCGCTGGCGGTCAACGGGCAGCCGCTGGTTGTCTCCACCTCGGTGCTGTTGCGCGTGCTGTCCGAAAGCTTGTCGGCGCGCCTGGTACGCCAGGCAGACGACTTGCTCGGCCACCTGCTGCCCACGGCGGCCGCCACCTACACCGCGCTGCGCGGGTCTGAAGACGGCTCGTCTGGCTGGGCATCATCGCCGCTGCGCGCGCTTCGCGCCGGTGACCATGTGCGCCTGTTCCCGGGCGATGTGGTGCCGGTGGACGGCTGCGTGGTCGATGGCTCGGCCACGCTGGCGCCGGCGGCAAATCCGGCTGCAAGTGGCGGCGAGTCGCGGCAGGTCCGGCTTGGCGGGCACTTGGCTGCGGGTGAGCGCCTGCACGATGGCACGCTGGAGTTGCGCGCTGAGGCCGATGCCGCCGCGTCGCGCCTGGAGCGGCTGCGCTTGCACGTGCAGCACGCCATGCGCTCTCGTGACCCGACCGGTCGCCTGGCACCGGACCTGGGCCGACTGCTCAGCCTGCCGCTGACCGCCGCCACGCTGGTGTTCGGGCTGACGGGCGACTCGGCGCGGGCGGCGGCAATGCTGCAGGCGAATCCGCAACAAGGTCTGGACTTGGCGTTGCCGCTCGGTCGCGAAGCAGCTCTCTATGCGCTGGCGCGGCATGGCTTGATCACGGCCGGATTGGAGGCCATCGAGCGGCTTGCGACCGCGCGCACGCTGGTGCTGCAAGACACCGGTGTCGTGGCCATTGGGCGCTGGGTGATCGAGGCCGTGCACACCGAGCCCGGTGGCGACGCCCATCGGGTGCGCGGCTGGATTGCGGCGCTGGCCGGCACGCCGGTGCAAGCGCTCGACTCGGCGAGCTTGCCGGACAGCGTGGTGCGGCAGTGGGTGCGCCATGGCGCCGTGCTGCGCGTCAGTGAGCACGAGGTGCATCTGGCGAGCCGGCAGCGCCTGCGGCAGGTCTGGGCGCTGCAAACCACGGCCGGTATTGAAGGCCGCACACGCGCCGCAGCGCCAGCGCGGCTGCGGCGCGAAGTCGCCGTGGTGGCCACCGGGCGTGTGGTGGCGTGGGTCGTGCTTGCCAGTGCGTTGCGGCCGGAGCTGGCGAGCCAGCTGCGCGAACTGGCGACGCTGGGTTTCGAGCGCATTGCGCTGCTCTCCGAGGCCGCAGATGGGGACGCAGCGATGGAGGCGGCCGGGCGCGAAAGGCCACCGGCCTCGAATTCGTATCTGGCCCGCGTGCGACAAATTGAATCGGTGGCCGACGACGCCGCCGGTCGCGCCGAGTGGCTGGCTGATGCGGCGCAGGACGGCAAGCCGCTGGTGCTGGTGCATACCGTGCTCCGCGACCTGGTGCCGGCAGGCAGCCTGAGCCTGAGCCCGATGGACGGCGATGCCGGCTCGCACGGCATCCTGCTCGGTGACCCGCTGCAAAGCCTGGTGGCTGCACGGCGCATTGCCCAGCGTGTGCACCGCCACCTGCGCTGGCAGCAGGGCACGGCGGTAGCAGCGAATGCAGCGCTGATGACGGCAGCGGCGCTGCGATGGCTGCCGCCCATCGCGATCACGCTGCTGCACCACGGCCACGCGCTGCTGCTGCTGCTGGACAGCCTGCGCATCGAATCGCTGGTCGTGCCGCGAGCGTCAAGCTCCCCGGCGCCACGCCGGAGAAAAAAGTCAACACCAGCGCAAACCGCTGAACCGTCACCTTGAGGAGTGAATCCCTATGAAGATCGAAACGCTGGCCCGCCCGGGCCTGGTTGCCCTCGGCGTGGTGGGCATCGCCACGACGGCTCTGCTTGGTTTTGCCGCCGGCGTGGCGGTATCACGTGACCCAAAGGCCGTGCGCCGCACGGCGCGCCGCGTGGCGGGGGCGGCCGCGGTGGCCCTTGAGCGCGCCACACTGCTGGCGGCGCAGGCTCGCGAGCACGTCGGCGACCTGTGGGCGCAGGCGCGTGACGCGGCGGTGGCCGATGTCGATGATGCGGACTTCGAGCGAACCGCGGCAGGTGCCTCGAACGCGTCGCGCGCTGCCGCCGCGGTTGACGCTGACGCAGCGCCAGCCAAGAAAGCGGTGCGCAAACGTGCGACCCGGGCACGAAAGGCCCGGACTGCCAGGCCAAGTTCATCCAAAGTCAAAAGCAACGAGATCACCGACCAGGCCTGAGTGCCGGTGAAAGGCACCCGCTAAGTGCGGTGACGCACAGCTTGCGGTGAACAGGCGCACTAGGCTTTGCGTCAAGCCAAACCAGATGCAAAGGCCGCCCATGTTCGCTCCACAGAGTAGCCAAGCCGATCAGCAGCGAATTATCGAATTCCTGTCGCGGGAATCGCAGGTCCCGATCGATGAAGTGGCGCACCTCTACGAGGACGAGCTTGCCGAACTGAACATCGGTGCGCGCATCAAGAGCTTTGTGCCCATCTTCGCGATCCGCAACGTCCAGGAAACGCTTCGCAAGCGCCATCGCCAATGATGTTCCGCAGAGAGTTTGTCTTGGGGGCTGCCTGTGGGGCTGGCTCGCCGATGCTCGCGGCGTGCTCTGCTGGCGCCAGCCACGACGAGGCGGCCCGGATCCTGCGCCGCCCGGTTGCGGCGAGCGCGGGCGACAACACCATGCTGATGCGCGAACTGGTGCGCTACGCCACCCTGGCACCGTCGAGCCACAACACCCAGTGTTGGAAGTTCCGGCTGCGCGACCAAGGGCCGACGCGCTCGATCACTATCGAGCCGGACTTGGCGCGCCGCACGCCGGTGGTGGACCCGGACGACCATCACCTCTTCGTCTCGCTCGGCTGCGCCACCGAGAATCTGGTTCAGGCCGCGCTCGCCAATGGATTGCAGGGCGATGCACGCTTCGACCCGACAGGCGCCGGCGCCATCGCGGTCAGTCTGCAAGCGACGCACGCGATCTCGTCGCCTCTGTTCCAGGCCATCTCCGAGCGGCAGTGCACGCGCGGTGACTACGACGGCCAGCCGCTGACCGCGCCGGAGTTGCGCTTGCTCGAACAAGCGGGCCCCGGCAACGGCGTGCGCGTGATGCTGCTGACCGAGCGCCCAGCGAAGGAGAAGGTGCTGGAGTACGTGGGGTCGGGCAACACGGCGCAGATGAACGACCCGGCCTTCGTTGACGAACTGAAGGCATGGATACGGTTCAGCGCTGATGAGGCCGCGCGCACCGGCGATGGTCTGTACGCCGGCGCAGCGGGCAACCCGTCGCTGCCACGCTGGCTGGGCACCAGGATGGTGGGCATGTTCTTCACCCCGAAGTCCGAGAACGAACGCTATGCCAAGCAGATTCGCAATTCGGCAGGGATTGCCGTGTTCGCGTCGGACGCCAGCGACAAGGCGCACTGGGTCGAGGCCGGCCGCTGCTACGAGCGTTTTGCGCTGCAAGCCACGGCACTCGGCATCCGCAACGCCTTTCTGAATCAACCGGTCGAGGTCGAGGTCGGGTCGATCAGGCCGCAGTTCGCGTCGGCCATCGGGCTGAGCGGGCCGGGCGGCCAGCGGCCCGATCTGGTGGTTCGTTTCGGTCGCGGGCCGACGATGCCCTTGTCGATGCGGCGGCCCGTGCAGGCGGTCTTGATCCCGGCAGTTGACACTTGAGCCCTGCAGGCGCGTCGACAAGGTCGATCAACCGGGCGGGGTTGTTGGCAT
>JANOJJ010000142.1:0-10632 GCA_031408155.1 Rubrivivax sp. | reverse complement strand
TGCACCGTCATGCATCCAGAAGGTCTTTGACAGCGTGCAATGAATGCTCTGCAGTAGAGTAAGGGGATGGGGTTGTTGATCCGAACGCTGTTGATCTGGTTGTTGCTGGTGGCCGTTCCCGCACAGGGTATTGCTGCCGCGAGCATGGCGTTTTGCGGGCCGAATCACGACGCTGGTGGGCAGCCTGCTGCGTCCCGGCAAGGCGCAATTGCCGTCCACGCGCACGACGAAGTCGGCGCTCAGACTCGACATGATCACAACCCCATGGCGGCCGAGTCCGACGACGACGCTTTTGCCTCGCCGAGTGTGGCGGCACCTGCCAAGCAAATCCAGGCCGACCACCACAAGTGCAGCGCCTGTGCATCCTGCTGCTCGGCCAGTGCCATCCTGTGCACGGTGCTGTCGGTACCGACACCTGAAGTCAGCCCCACGGTGTTCATCGCCGTGGTGCACAGCGTCGGCGCATTCACCACCGAGGGACCAGACCGCCCGCCCCGAATCGTGCTCGCGTAACTGGCGAGCTGAGCGCGTGCCTCGACACGCGGCTTGGCGCCAGACACTGCCTGCCCTCCCACTGTAAACACAGCACGGGAGCATCCAGACGCCGACGCGAGGCCGACATGCTTCATTCCAGTGCACGCTGGCTTGTATTTTCCCTGACCGTTCTTGCCGCAGTGGGTGCGGCGGCGATCACTTCGTTCCCGGCGCGAGCACAGGGCGGGGTCGAGGCCCGCATCTTCACGCTCAAACAGGCCTTCGACACCGCATGGCAGCGCCAACCCGAAGCGCGCAGCGCCGATGCACGCCGGCAGGCCGCGGATGCGCAACTGGCCTATGCGCAACGATGGACCTCGGAGCCGATGGCGCTGGAGTTTTCTGCCAGGACCGACCGTCTAACCGGTAACCGTGGCGGACGGGAATACGAGGCCGGAGTGGCCGCGCCGCTCTGGCTGCCCGGCGAGCGCAGCGGCGTGCAGGCAGTGGCGCAAGCCGAACGCAGCGCGGTCGACAGCCGGATCCTCGCTGCGCGGTGGCGCTTGGCCGGCGCGGTTCGTGAGGCCTGGTGGTTGACGCAACGCAGCGCGCTGGAGACCACCCTTGCGCAGGCCCGGCTGACCACTGCACAGCAACTGGCCGACGATGTGATGCGCCACCTGAAGGCTGGCGATCTGTCGCGAGCCGACCAGCTTCAGGCGGACGGCGTTGTCTGGGCTGCGCAATCGGCGCACCTCGAGGCACAGTCCGCGCAGGCGCAGTCGCGGCAGGCACTGCAGGCCCTGACGGGAGCAGAGCCGGCCGAGGCGTTGACGGCAGCAGCCGAATCGACCATCGGCGTTTCGCCTCGATCGGCTGCCGACCACCCCGCGCTGGGCGAACTGGCTTCGCGCGCACAGTTGGCCCGCCGGTCGCGCGAACTGGCTTCGGTTCAAACACGCGCAAACCCCGAACTGACGATCTCGGCCACACGCGACCGAGGCAATTCAGGCGACGCCTACGGACAGTCGCTGACGATCGGCATTCGCATACCCTTCGGTTCTGAAGACGGTCAACGATCACGCCGGGCTGCAGCCGCCGCCGAGCTGATGGAAGTCGAAAAGCCAACTGGAGCTCGAGCGCGGTCGGATCTCGACCGACACGGCCGCCGCAGAAGTTCGTGTCGGCGTCTTGCGCCAACTCGCCGAGGCCGCCGACAAGCGAGCGGCGCTGGCCTTCGAGTCGCGCCGCATCTTCGACAAATCGTTCCGCCTGGGCGAGACCGACCTGCACACGCGGCTGCGCGTCGAACTCGAAGCCTTCGAGGCTGAAAGGCAGCGCGAGCGCTCACACATTGATCTGGCTCAGGCCCTGTCGCAGTGGCGCCAGGCCCTGGGCCTGCTGCCCGAGTGAATCAGCGCGCGGCACAGGCTTGATTCAGACCACCCAGCTTCGAGGAATCCCGATGTCTCTTGCACCTTCCAGACCGCTGACGATCGCTGCCCTGACGCTGGCCGGCTTGCTTGGCCTGTCGACCGCACAGGCGGACGCCGGCCACGACCATGGCGTTGCAGCGCCCAATACCAGCAGCCCGGGCCTGCCGCGTTTTGCGGCCACTTCCGACTTGTTTGAACTCGTCGGTGTGGTCAACGGCAGGCAACTCACGCTGTACCTCGACCGCAGTGCCGACAACAGCCCAGTCAACGCCACGCAGCTCGAACTCGAAATCGGCGGCAACAAGGTCGACACCAGGCGTCGCGCCGACGGCGAGTTCGAGGCAACGCTGGCGCAGCCGCTGACAGCAGGCACCGTCCCGGTGACTGCGACCGTCGTCGCGGGAACGGAAACTGACCTGCTGGCGGGCCAGTTCGTCGTCACCGACGAGGCACATGCCGAGGCGCCGCCTGCGCGCAGTTGGAAGCAGCTTGCCGGTTGGGCGGCCACCGGCCTGGCGCTGCTCGCTGCACTCGCTTGGCTTGGGCGCAGGGCCTGGGGCCGCGGCGCTGCCCGCAGCGGAGGTGCAGCATGAGCCGGTCCACGACGATCCTGGCACGCGTGCTCGCACTGACGCTGGCGGTCCAGGCAACCGTGGCCGGCGCCGGCGCCGGCCATGACCATGGCGGCGGCGCGCCCGCGTCTGGCGGCAACGGGCCACAGCGCCAGCCCGACGGGAGCGTCTTCCTGCCCAAGCCTGCGCAGCGCCAGATCGGCGTACGCACGCTCGTTGCCGAGTTGAAGATGCTGCCGCGCTCGATCGAGCTGTCGGGCAAGGTGGTGATGGATCCCAATGCCGGCGGCAAGGTGCAGGCACTGCTGGCCGGCCGACTGGAGCCGGGTCCGAACGGTTTGCCAGAGCCAGGACGGTCCGTGCGCAAAGGCGAAATACTGGCCTACGTGGTGCCGTCCGCCGGTGCCATCGAGCGCTCCAACCAGGTGGCCCAGCTGTCCGAGCTGCGTGCCAACCGCGCGCTGGCAGAAAAGCGCGTGGCGCGACTGAAGGAGCTGTCCGACACCGTGCCGCTGAAGGATATCGAGGCCGCCGAGAGCGAGTTGGCCAGCCTCACCGAGCGTGTTGCTGCTGTCGGCGGCGGGCTGAACATGCGCGACACGCTGGCTGCACCCGTGTCCGGGGTGATCTCGGCTGCCCACGCGGTGTCGGGCCAGGTGGTCGAAGCGCGCGAGCTGGTGTTCGAAGTGATCGATCCGGCACGCCTGCGCATCGAGGCGTTGGCCTTCGACGCAAGCATCGGCGCCGACGTTGCCGCGGCCTTCGTAGCGGTCGGCGCCGACAAGGTGGCGTTGAGGTTCATCGGCGCGTCGCGCGCACTGCGCGAACAGGCGCTGCCGCTGATCTTTCTGGCCCAAGGCCCGCTGTTGAGTCGATTGGCGGTCGGGCAGCCGGTCAACGTCGTGGTGCAGACGCGAACGCAGGTCAAGGGCGTGCCGATGCCTTCGTCGGCACTGATGAAGAACCCCGCCAACCAGACGGTGGTCTGGGTCAAGACCGCTCCCGAACACTTTGAGCCGCGTGTCGTGACGGTCGAGCCGCTGGACGGCACGACAGTGGCCGTCACCTCCGGCCTGGGCACCGGCGACCGCGTCGCGACCCAGGGCGCGACGCTGATCAACCAGGTCCGCTGAGGAACGCCGACATGTTCAAGTGGCTCCTGGAAAACAGCCTTGCCAACCGGTTGCTGGTGATCATGGCCAGCGTGGTGCTGATGGGCTATGGCGCATTCACGCTTTCGCGCACGCCGGTCGACGTGTTCCCCGACCTCAACAAACCCACCGTCAACATCATCACCGAGGCCGGAGGCATGGCTCCGGAGGAGGTCGAGCAGCTCATCACCTTTCCGCTCGAGTCGACCATGAACGGCCTGCCCGGCGTGGAGTCGGTGCGCTCGATTTCATCGGCCGGGCTGTCCTTTCTCTACGTCACCTTCAACTGGAGCACCGACATCTTTCGCGCCCGGCAGCTCGTCGCCGAGCGTCTGTCGTCGATGGAGGAAGGCCTGGCCGCGGGTGTCGTGCCGCGCATGGGCCCGATCAGCTCGATCATGGGCGAGATCATGCAGATCGCGATTCCGCTCGACCCGGCCAAGATCTCGCCGATGGCGGTGCGCGAATACGCCGACTGGGTGCTGCGCCCGCGGTTGCTCGCGGTGCCCGGTGTGTCGCAGGTCATTCCGATCGGCGGTGAGGTGCGCCAGTTCCAGGTCCAGCCCGACACCGTGCGCATGGGCGAACTGGGCATCGGGCAGGAGCAACTCGAAGCCGCGCTGAAGGGCTATTCATCCAACACCTCGGGTGGCTTCCTCGAGCTCAACGGGCGCGAGTACCTGATCCGCAACCTCGGCCGTACGTCGCGGCTGGACGACCTGCAGAACCTGGCCCTGTCCACCCGGGACGGCCAGCCGATCCTGTTGCGCCAGATCGCGGGCGTCACTTTCGCACCCGCCATCAGGCGCGGCGACGCCGGCTTCGAGGGCAAGCCGGCGGTGATTTTGAGTGTGCAGAAGCAACCTGCGGCCGACACCATCGAGCTTACGCGCACGCTCGAGGACGCGCTGTCGGCGTTGAAGGCCTCGCTGCCTGCGGGAATGGAGTCGCCCAAGGTGACCTTCCGTCAAGCCACCTTCATCGAGGCCTCGATCACCACGCTGCAAGGCAAGTTGATCGGTGCGTCGGTGTTCGTCGCCGCGATCCTGTTCTTCTTCCTTCCTCGGCACGCTGCGCCCGACGGTGATAGCGCTGACCGCGATTCCGGTCTCGATCTTCATCACCGCGCTGGTGTTCAAGTATTTCGGCCTGTCGATCAACACGATGACGCTGGGCGGCCTGGCGATCGCCATTGGCGGTCTGGTCGACGACGCGGTGGTGGGTATCGAGAATGTCATCCGGCGCCTGAAGGAGGACCGCGCACTGCACCCGACGAATCGGCTGCACCCGATCGAGGTGGTGGCACGCGCGACCATGGAGGTCCGCTCGGCGATCCTCTACGCCACCGTGATCATCGTGCTGGTCTTCATCCCGCTGTTCGCGTTGCCAGGCATGGAGGGGCGATTGTTCGTGCCGCTGGGCATTGCCTTCATCGTCTCGACGGTGGCCTCGCTGGTGGTTTCGGTGACGGTCACGCCCGTGCTGGCCTTCTACTTGCTGCCGAGCATGAAGGCGATGGATCATGGCGACACCAGGGTGCTGGCCTGGCTGAAGGCGCGCTACCGCAGTGGCCTCGACGGCGTTTTGCAGCGGCCGAGGGCGGCGCTGGTGGTGGCAGGCGTCGCGGTGCTGCTCGCCGCGGCGGCGGTGCCTTTCTTTCCAACCACCTTCCTGCCGCCGTTCAATGAGGGCACGCTCGTGATCGGCATGCGGCTCAACCCCGGCGTGACCTTGGCAGAGACGACGGCGTTGGCGCGCCAGGCCGAAGTCCTGATCAAGCAGGTGCCCGAGGTCACCCACGTCGGCCGGCGCAGCGGACGCGCCGAGCTCGACGAGCATGCCGAGGGCGTGCATGCGAGCGAGTTCGACGTCGGCCTGTTGCCAACCGCTGAGCTCAGGCGCTCGATGGACGCGATCAACGCCGATATCCGCTCGCGCCTGGTCAACCTGCCGGCGGCGATCGCGATCGGCCAGCCGATCTCGCACCGCATCGACCACATGCTGTCGGGCGTTCGTGCCCAGATCGCGATCAAGATCTTTGGCGACGACCTCGACACGCTGCGCGGCCAGGCCGACGCGCTGCGCGCGGCGCTGGCTTCGATTCCTGGTGTAGCCGACCTGGAGATCGAGAAGCAGGTGTTGGCGCCGCAGATCAAGGTGCGAGTGGACTACGCGGCAGCAGCGCGTTACGGTGTGCCAACGCCGCAGTTGCTGGCAACACTGCAAAGCCTGGTCGAAGGCGAAAAGGTGGCGCAGATCGTCGAGGGCAGCCGGCGTTTTGCGCTGGTGGTGCGATTGCCGGAGTCGTCGCGCTCGATCGAAGGCCTGAACAACATCCTGATCGAGACGCCGGGGGGCCGTATTCCGCTGTCGAAGGTCGCCTCCATCGAAGACGGCGATGGCCCCAACCAGATCAGCCGTGACGACGGCAAGCGCCGCATCGTGCTGTCGGCCAATACTCAGGGCCGTGCCCTGTCGGACGTCGTGGCCGACATCCGCGCCGCCGTCGCCGCGACGAAAATGCCCGAGGGTTACTTCGTCGTGCTCGGCGGGCAATTCCAGGCGCAGGAACAGGCCTCGCGCCTGATCGGCGTGCTGTCGATCGTGTCCTTGACGCTGATGTTCGTGGTGCTGTACACGCGCTACAAGTCGGTCACGTTGTCTGCGCTGGTCATGGTCAACATCCCGCTCGCGCTGGTGGGTGCGGTGCTGGGGTTGTGGCTGTCGGGCCAGCCGCTTTCGGTGGCGGCGCTGGTGGGCTTCATCACGCTGGCCGGCATCTCGGTGCGCAATGGCATCCTGAAGGTCAGCCACTACATCAACCTGATGCGCTTCGAGGGCGAAGCCTTTGATCACAAGATGATCCTGCGTGGGTCGCTCGAGCGCCTGAGTCCGGTACTGATGACGGCACTGGTAACGGCCTTCGCGCTGGCGCCGTTGTTGTTCGAAGCGGAACGCCCCGGCACTGAAATCCTGCACCCCGTGGCGGTGGTGATCTTCTCGGGGCTGATCAGCTCGACCCTGCTCGACACCTTCCTGACGCCCACCATGTTCTGGCTGTTCGGCCGCAAGGGCGCTGCCCGTTTGCTCGACGACAGGAATGCCGAGGCGTTCTGAGCGCCAACCCAATATCAACCCGCTCCCCAACCGAAAGGACTGCCATGAAATTCGCGACCCTTCTGAGCGCAGCCGCCTTGGCTTTCGCATCGACGACCTTTGCCGCCGACGAGCACAGCCACGGTGCGAAGCCCCTGCATGGCGGTATCGTGACCGAAGCCAACGACATCGAATTCGAACTGGTGGCCAAGGCCGACACCATCACGGTCTACGTTCGCGACCACGGCAAGGCACTCGCGACGAAGGGAGCGAGCGGCAAAGTCACCGTCTTGACCGGCGCTGACAAGGCCGACGCGGCCCTGACACCGGCGGGCGACAACAAACTCGAATCCAGGGGCAGCTTCAAGGTCGGCTCGGGCACCAAGCTGGTCGTTACCGTCAACTTGCAGGGCAAGCAACCGATCAACGCGCGCTTTGCGCTGAAGTGATGTGCTGCGTGCCGGAATCGCTGACTGCTTCGGGGCCGGCAACGACCCGACACGTCGAGCGTGCAACGGTGATGCTGGGCTACGCCGATGGACTGTCGGTCACGGCACTCCAGCAGTGCTTGGGGTCGGGCAGGGAGTACTTGAGTGCTTGGGGGTCACTGCTTGGGGGTCAGGTCTCCCATTTCCCGCGGCTGACGACCGCTTTTGTCGGATGAGTAGATGCAGAAATGGGTGACCCCTGCATTGCTGCTGCATTGCTGCATTGTGCTGATGGCTCGGGCCGACGGCCTGGGCTGGATCGTCAGCCGCGGCAAACGCAAGGGGAGCGGTTCTTCATCTCGTCATTTGCGCTTCTGCACAACGATCCATGCCACCAGGCCAACCACGACGACCAGCAGGACCGGCATCCAGTAGCCGCCATAGCCACCCATCCAGGCGCTACCGCCCATGCCGCCGTTCATCATGTTGTCGTTCTGTGCCCATGCGAAGCCGCTGACCCACGGCAGCACGGCAGCCAAAGCAAACGCAAGCCAGTTGATCATGGCAACCCCTGTTCGAAGCAAGAAAAGCCCCTCCGCGCCCTCGGCGCAGACCCTGCAATCCAGATGAGGACAGGACTGCAGCCGACCCTGAACCGCAGCAAACCGGCGCAAGCGGGAAGAAGGACGTGAAGCTACGCCCTGGCCCTGCCCGCGTCTGTACGACAACGAACACCAGCCGCAGATGGTTGCCTCGACGAAGCGCAAGATCGGGCAAGATTGGGGGTCTCCCATTTCCCGCGGCTGACGATTGCTCTTGGCCAATGAGCAGTTGGAACAATGGGAGGCCTGATCCCTGGCCCCTGGCTCCCTCGATGCCTGCTGCGCGCCCGCCTCATGTGGCCTCGACCGCACGTGCTCGCCATGTTGCTGTGCGCTGCAGCGTCCGTGCTGCACGCCCTGAAGCCATGGCGCGATGTTCGCTCGACTGGGTGATTACCTGGCTGACCCCATGATCCCCGCCCGCTACCGGTGATGCCGATCACAATGACTTCGGGGATGGTTCACGAGAATCCTCGCTTGTTGAACAGGGCGCCTGAATGTCGAACACAACTTCGCTCGGCCTGCGGCTGCGCCGCACGGTGAACACATTGGCACTGATCTGCTCTGGCCTGGCGCTCTTCGCCTGCGGCGGTGGTGGCAGCTCGAAGACCACCGCCCCGCCGTCGGCTGTCCGCCTGAGCCTGCTGGCCGGTGGCATGGGTGGCAGCGGCAACCTCGACGGCACCGCCGGCGCCGCGCGATTCGGACAACCCCTGGCGGTGGCCGTCGACAGCCGAGGCAACGCCTACGTGGCCGATGCCGAGTTTCACGTCGTGCGCAAGGTGGCGCCCGACGGCAGCGTCAGCGACTTTGCCGGCCAGCGCGGTTTCAGCGGCTACACCGACGGCGTGGGCACCGCGGCGCTGTTGGCCAACCCGGGCCACATCGCGGTCGACGGCGACGACAACCTCTATGTCAGCGAGGTGGACCAGTTACCCGGAATCGTGCGCAAGATCACCCCGTCCGGCGTGGTCAGCCAGATGCCGATACCGGGCGGCCTGATGACGGTCGACAAGGTCGGGACTGTCTACAGCGCCAGCGATCAGCAAATCAGCCGCTGGCGACCGGATGGCACGATGTCGGTCCTGGCCGGCGCGTTTCATGAACCAGGCAATGCCGACGGCACGGGCACCCAGGCCCGCTTCGAATGGCCCGCGGCCATCGCGGTCGACGCGCTGGGCAACGTCTACGTCGCCGATCGAAATCTCGATGACCATGAGACCTGTCGCTGCCAGGCATGGGAGGTCTACGGCAGTTCGATCCGCAAGGTCAGCCCGGACGGCGTGGTGACCACGCTGGCCGGGATTCGGGGCCTGCGCGGGCATGTGGACGGTGCTGGGAGCACGGCACGTTTCATGGCCATCCGAGGCCTCGCGATCGACCGCGACGGGCAGTTGCTCGTTGCAGATGCAGGGGATCACAGCATTCGCCGGGTGTCGGCCGACGGTGTGGTCAGCACGGTGGTTGGCCGCCCGGGTCTGCCCGGCCGCACCGACGGCTCGGCCATCGATGCCCAGTTCAATGCACCCGTCGGGGTGACCGCTGCCACGGACGGCAGCGTCTACGTCACCGAGGTCAACAACTTCACGCTGCGCCGCATCGCGACCGACGGCACCGTCAGCACCGTGGCCGGACTTGCGCCTGACACCGGCAGCGCCGATGGGCGTGGCGCCGAGGCGCGCTTCAACCGACCGCTCGGGATCGCAGGCGATGCGGCGGGCAATGTCTTCGTGGCCGACACCGGCAACCACACGATCCGCAAGGTGACACCCGAGGGTGTTACGACCACGGTGGCCGGACGGGCTGGCCAAGCCGGCCTGGTGGACGGTCCTGTCGCCCAGGCCCTCTTCAACACGCCGACCAGCGTGGCTGTGGATGTCGATGGCAACCTCTACATGGCCGACCATGACAACCAGCGGGTACGGCGCATCGGCCGCGACGGCATGGTCACCACCCTGTTCGACTTCAAGGCCTTGACTGCCTTTGGCGGCGGCAACCCCGTTCTGAGCCTGCCCCTGAGCCTGGCCCTCGCCCGCGACGGCGCGCTGCTGGTCGCCGATCACGGACAAAACCGCATCCACCGCATCGCGCCTGGCGGTGCGATCGGCACGCTGGCCGGTCACATTCTCAGCCCCGTGTTTCGCGAGGGTGCGCACGACGGCGTCGGTCAAGGTGCCACCTTCGCCGGACCACTGGGCCTGGCCGTCGGCAGTGACGGGCTGGTCTACGTGGCCGACGTGACGGCCGTGCGCAAGATCAGCCCGGACCTTGCGGTGAGCACCTTTGTCGGCGGCGACTACGGCTACGTCGACGCCTTGGGGATCGCGGCCAGGTTCAACGGTGTGGCGGGCGTTGCCGTCGATGCCTCGGGGTCGGTCCTGGTGGCCGATCGCGGCAACCGCCTGGTGCGCAAGGTCACGCCGACAGCGACGGTCACGACCCTGGTCGGCACACCCGGCCAATGGGGGGTGCGGCTCGGCGCCACTCGAGCCAGCCTGGGCGACGTGATGGCGGTGGCCATCGTGCCGCAGGGCGTCGTGGTGCTCAGCGAGAACTCGGTGCTTGTTTTTGCTCCCTGACGCTGCCGTAGGCCGTCACCGACCGGGCCCGGTCCCGGTCGTAGCAGGCAGATCGCCACGAGCTACAACTCGCAGATGCTCGCATGCGTACGATCTCGCTCGCCTCATCCTGGGTAGGCAGGCCGTGGTGCTTGGGGGTCACGGGTGCTTGGGGTCAGGTCTCCCATTTCCCGCGGCTGACGAACGCTTTTGTCGGATGAGTAGATGCAGAAATGGGAGACCTGATAAACATCTAGCCCGCGAGGTCGGCCTCCGTTCACAGAGCTATCGTTTGGATTGCGATTCAACCGATGG
>JANOJJ010000141.1:0-3337 GCA_031408155.1 Rubrivivax sp. | reverse complement strand
CAGAAGATCGGCTCGCACGAACTGCGCGAAGAATTGCGCGCGCGCGTGCTTGCGCTGGCGGGCGACGCGGGTGGCGGTTTCATTCTGCGCACCAACGCCGAAGACGCGACCGACGACGAACTGGCCGACGACATTGCCTATCTGCGCAAGGCCTGGGCCACGATTCGCGAGCGCAGCCACAGCCAGAGCGCCGGTACGCTGCTGCACCAGGACCTGAGCCTGGCCGAGCGCGTGCTGCGCGACCTGACGACCGAAGCCACGCAAGCGATCCGGATCGACTCGAAGATGCAGTACGACGCGCTGCATGCCTTTGGCAACATCTACATGCCCGGCGCCGTGGCCAAGCTCGAGCATTACAAGGGCGAGCGGCCGATCTTCGACCTGTTCGGCATCGAGGAAGAGATCGAACGCGCGCTGGCGCGACGGGTCGACCTCAAGAGCGGCGGCTACGTCATCTTCGACCAGACCGAAGCGCTGACCACGGTGGACGTGAACACCGGCGGCTTCGTCGGCGCGCGCAACTTCGACGACACCATCTTCAAGACCAACCTCGAGGCCGCCGGTGCCATCGCGCGGCAGCTGCGGCTGCGCAACCTGGGCGGCATCATCATCGTCGACTTCATCGACATGGGGCGCGACGAGCACCAGCAGGCCGTGCTGGCGGAATTCCGCAAGCAGCTCAGCAAGGACCGCACACGCACCACGGTCAGCGGCTTCACGCAACTGGGCCTGGTGGAGATGACGAGGAAGCGCACGCGCGAAAGCCTGGCCCATATGCTGTGTGAACCCTGCCCCACCTGCCAGGGCCGCGGCCAGGTCAAGACCGCGCGCAGCGTGTGCTACGACATCCTGCGCGAGATCCTGCGCGAGGCACGCCAGTTCGACCCCAAGGAATTCCGCGTCGTGGCCAGCGCTGCGGTGGTGGAGATGCTGCTCGACGAAGAGAGCGTGCACCTGGCGGGATTGAGCGAATTCGTCGGCAAGCCGATTTCGCTGAGTGCAGAGCCGACGATGAATGCGGAGCAGTACGACATTGTTCTGATGTGACCTTGCCCCTGGAATGCGTACCCCATAGCCGAGGCACGAATTGACTTGCTTGGCCTGAGCTGCAAGCCAGTCTTGCTCGAATCGCATCGGGCTGACTTCGCGGACAAGTAGGACCGCCTGGTCAAGCTCTCCGAGGGAGAGCATGCGCAAGTTATGCTATGTCATCGGTGAACTGACCGAGGTTCAGCGCTACATCAATGTGCCGATGCGCTGGCTGCCGCTGCTCGCGCTCGGGCGCTTCCTGATGCGGGGGCGGCTGCGGATGCGGGTTGCCTCTTGGCTGGCGACGGTCGACGTGCCCGCAGTTGGGCGGGCGATGCCGCGAAGGGTCAAGTGAGCGGCATGCCCGGCGGCAGTTTGCTCGAATGGGCGTAAATGGGTGTCGGAATGGCGTGCGGTCTCTTGTACCTTGATCGGCCAGGCGGCGCGATTCGCCAGACACTATCCGACAAATCAGGTGGCGCGGCGAATTCCGAATCCGCGCCGCCTCCTGCCTTTGCCGGGAGTTCTGGTCTGCGCTAACATATTGGTGTCAAAGCACCAATATGAGGCTGGCATGAGCCGTTTGACCATCACCCTGTCGGAAGCGCGCTACCGGGCGCTCAAGGAAGCGTCTGCGCAGCGCGACAAGACCATCGGGCAACTGATCGACGAGAGCCTGGACTTCTACGGCATCAAGTCGAGGCAGGATGCGCGCGACCTCGTGCGCCGCGCGCGAGCGCACAGCAAGTTGACCGAAGACCAAGCGGTAGCAGTGACGCAGGAACAGGTTCGGGCCGTGCGCCACAAGCCGTGACGCGCCCGGCCGTCATCGTCGACACCAACGTCGTCGTGGCCGGTCTGCTGACCGTGCACGAAGCTTCGCCCGTTGCCCGCATCCTCGACGGCATGCTGGCCGCTGCGTTTCCCTTTGTCGTGTCCGAGGCCCTGCTGGCCGAATACCGCACGGTGCTCGTGCGACCGACCTTGCGCAAGCTCCATGGGCTGACGGTTGCGGAGGTGGAGGTCATCCTGACCGACCTTGCCCAACACGCGATCGTGCTGGCGCCGGTCGCTGCGCCGCCGGCACCCGATCCAGGCGATCAGTTGTTGTGGGGGCTGCTCGCAGCGAGGGCAGACCTGCTGCTTGTCACCGGCGACAAGCTGATGCTTCGGGATTCAGGCATGCATGGGCGCGTGATTGCGCCGCAAGCCTTTGTGGCTCGCGCCCAGCCCGGTCGGACAATGAAGATTCAAGGAGCACCGACCGCATGAAGACCGTCCGCGACGCCTGCCAGCTACAGCCCAACGCCCTGAGCGTCAAGCTCAGCGATCAGATCGAACAACTCGACGAGCTGATCTCGGCCGAAGGCAACGGCACGGCCTTCTTCGACCGAACCTTCATCACGCAGGGCATGAAGGACCTCATCACCGAGGGCATCGCCAGGCTGGCCGGCGCGTCGTCCCAGGCCGTATTCCATCTCAAGCAGGCCATGGGCGGTGGCAAGACGCATTTGCTCGTCGGCTTCGGCCTGCTTGCGCGGCACGCCGTGTTGCGGGCGACCTACTGCGCCGGCATGCCACACGCCAGCAGCTTCCAGGGCGCTGCGATCGCGGCGTTCAATGGCCGCAACAGCCCTGACCACTTCTTCTGGGGCGAGATCGCCAACCAGCTGGGCAAGGGCGAGCAGTTCCGCGGCTTCTGGACTGGTGGCCCCAAGCCACCCGACGAGAACGATTGGCTCAAGCTCTTCGAGGGCGACCAGCCGGTGCTGATCCTGCTGGATGAGTTGCCGCCGTACTTCCACTATCTCGATACGCAGAAGGTCGGCAACGGCACCGTCCACGAACATATCTGGGATGCGGTCAACGCGCACCTCGGCACGCACGCCAAGTCGATGCCTGATTTGGTCGAGCAACTCGGCACGATGCGATACGGCCATCGTCCCCGATTTGCCGATACCTTTTGTGGTTCTGGGCAAATTCCCTTCGAGGCCGCGCGGCTGGGCTGCGACGTGTATGCGTCCGACCTCAACCCCGTTGCGTGCATGCTCACTTGGGGCGCGTTCCACATCGTTGGCGGTTCGCAGGCCAGCCGAGAGGCGCTTGCGATCGAGCAGAAAAAGCTCGTTGGCAAAATTCGTGAAGAAGTCGATGCCATTGGCATTGATGAGATGGATGCCTACGACAAGCTCTATCCGCGCGAAACGCCATGAACGTGCAGCGTGGTGATGTCGTCATTGTTGACTTTGTCTTTCCCGACGGATCCGGCACCAAGAATCGTCGGCGGTCGTGGTGCAGGCCGATTATT
>JANOJJ010000117.1:0-1783 GCA_031408155.1 Rubrivivax sp. | reverse complement strand
GGTCCTGTCCAAGGTGCTGGCTGGTCCGCTGTGTGCCCAGTACCTTGGCGACAGGGGTGCCATTGCCGATGTGAACCAGGACATCAGCGTCTACTTGAAGAGTCGCTTGTAAGTTATTGATTGTCTTGCGACATTGTCAGTATGCACCGTTCCGCGAATTGTTGTGGTGGCGGCAGCCGCAGCCAGCGGCGCGGCAGCCAGCGCAAGCGCGGCGCCCAGACGGGGCACTCCGGCTCCTGTCGGGGGTGCTGCGTCCAGACAAGCGGGCAGTCCTTGAAGGCAATGGTGCGAACCCCGACCTGGCTGCACGAAATTCCGATAGCGGCACGGGTGCGCAGGCACTACCGTCGCGGTCATGGACTACGCCGAGGAGCTCGAAGCCGGCATGCTCGGCATCAACCCTTTCGGCGTCAACCAGCCCGAGCGGCCGTTTGGCGGTTGGAAGGTCAGCGCAGTGGGCCAGGAGATGGGCCCGCAAGGCCTGTTGCACAGCACCGAAGTCAAGACCGTCACGCTCGGCATGCCGGGCTGAGGAGCACGCCGTTGAACGACGTCGACATGCTGCGCCGGGACAACGCGCAGTTCATCTGGCACCCGATGGCCCACCCGCGGGCAATGAAGGTCGACCGACCCGACATCATCGTGCGTGGCCAGGGCTGCTGGGTGTGGGACGTCGACGGCCACAAGCTGCTCGACGGCGTGGCCGGACTGTGGAGCAGCAACCTGGGCCACAGCTGCCAACCCGTGCGCGATGCGATCGTGGCGCAGCTCGACGAGCTGCCCTTCTTCAATACCTTTCGCGGCACCACGCACCCGCGCGCGATCGAACTCAGCCGCGCGCTGGTCGACCTGATGCAGCCCGACGGCGTGGCCGCGGTGATGTTCAGCAACGGGGGCTCCGACGCGGTCGAAGGCGCGCTCAAGATCGCGCGCCAGTTTCACAAGCTGCGCGGCCAGAAGGACCGAACCAAGTTCATCGCCATGCGCCAGGGCTACCACGGCGTGCATTTCGGCGGCATGAGCGTCAACGGCAACACGAACTTCCGCCGCCCCTACGAGCCGCTGCTGCCGGGCTGCTTCCACATCGACAGCCCCTGGCTCTACCGCAACGCCTACACGCACGACGAGGCCGAACTCGGCTGCATCGTGGCCGCGCAGCTCGACCGCGAGATCGTCTTCCAGGGCCCCGACACCGTGGCCGCCTTCATCGCCGAGCCGATCCAGGGCGCCGGCGGCGTGATCGTGCCGCCGGCGGGCTTGTGGCCGCTGCTGCGCGAGGTGTGCGAACGGCATGGCGTGCTGTTGATCGCCGACGAGGTGGTCACCGGCTTCGGCCGCACGGGGCAGATGTTCGGCACCCGGCTGTGGGGCGTGAAGGCCGACCTGTGGTGCCTGGCCAAGGGCATCAGCAGCGGCTACGTGCCGCTGGGCGCCACCGCCATCGGAGCCCAGGTGGCCGAGGTGTTCGACGCCGACACCAGCGGCGCCGCGCAGATCACCCATGGCTACACCTACAGCGCGCACCCGGTGGCCGCGGCAGCAGCGATCGCCACGCTGAAGATTCTGCTCGAGCAGGACGTGCCCGGCCACGTGGCGCGAGTGGGCCCGGCCTTCCAGCAGCGGTTGCGCGGTCTGGTGCAGCGGCACGCGTTCGTCGGTGACGTACGTGGTCACGGGCTGATGCTGGCCAGCGAACTGGTGGCCGAAACGCCCACCCGGGCGCCGCTGCCCAAGGGCAACGACATTCCGGCCCGGCTGGCCAGGGCGGCCTACCGGCGCGGGC
>JANOJJ010000099.1:0-2317 GCA_031408155.1 Rubrivivax sp. | reverse complement strand
GCACCACGGGTTGCATCGGCACCAGCAGCGGCATGGCCGCCATCTTGCTTCTGGTGATGGGCTTGCTCAAGGCCGGTGACCACCTGATCTGCTCGCAAAGCGTGTTCGGGTCGACCATCCGGCTGCTGCAGGGCGAGTTCGGCAAGTTCGGCGTCGAATCCACGTTCGTCAGCCAAACCGACCTGACACAGTGGAAGGCGGCAGTCAAGCCAAACACCCGACTGCTGTTCGCCGAGACGCCGACCAACCCGCTGACCGAGGTCTGCGACATCCGCGCACTGGCCGACATTGCGCATGGCGCTGGCGCACTGCTGGCAGTGGACAACTGCATGTGCTCGCCGGCGCTGCAACAGCCGGTGAAGTTCGGCGCCGACGTCGTCATCCACTCGGGGACCAAGTTTCTCGACGGCCAGGGCCGCGTGATTGCCGGCGCCATTTGCGCGCCCGACGACATGGTCGAGCAGAAGTTCGTGCCGGTGATGCGTAGCGCCGGCATGAGCTTGTCGCCCTTCAATGCCTGGGTCGTGGCCAAGGGGCTGGAGACACTTTTCGTGCGACTGAAGTCGCAGAGCGAGGCCGCGCTGGAGCTGGCGCGCTGGCTCGAGGCACATCCGGCGGTCGAACGCGTTTATTACCCGGGGCTGCCTTCGCACCCGCAGCACGCGCTGGCGATGGCTCAGCAATCGGGCTGCGGTGGTGCCGTGCTGTCGTTCAATGTGCGTGGCGGGCGTGAGCAGGCCTTTGCGGTCGTTGACGCAACTCGCATCTGCAGCATCGCCGCCAACTTCGGCGACGTACGCACCCTCATCACCCACCCGGCCAGCACCTCGCAAGGGCGGCTGAGCGAAGCGCAGCGCCAGGCCGCGGGCATCGTGCAGGGCATGATCCGCCTGGGCGTGGGGTTGGAGAACCTCGACGACTTGAAGGCCGATCTGGCACGCGGTCTGGACGCGTTGGTCTAAACGTCGTGGCGACAGTCCCGTCCCCTGTTCGCACGCGGATCGCCCCGTCGCCGACTGGCTTCCTGCACCTGGGAACCGCACGCACTGCGCTGTATTCCTGGGCCTATGCGCGTCACCACGGCGGCCAGTTCGTGCTGCGCATCGAGGACACCGATGTCGCGCGCTCAACGCAGGATTCAGTGCAGCAGATCCTCGACTCGATGCAATGGCTTGGGCTGGACTATGACGATGGCCCGATCCACCAGATGCAACGACTGGAGCGCTACCACGCGGTGATCAAGCAGATGATCAGTGCCGGCAGCGCCTACCGCTGCTACGCCACGCCGCAGGAGCTGGACGCCATGCGCGAAGCGCAGCGCGCGCGCGGCCAGAAGACGCACTACGACGGTCGCTGGCGCCCAGAACCAGGCAAGGTGCTGCCGCCGCAGCCCGAGGGCATGAAACCCGTGGTGCGCTTCGCCAATCCAGCGCATGGCGCGGTGCACTGGAACGATCTGGTCAAGGGCCCGATCAGCATCAACAACGAAGAGATCGACGACCTGATCATCCTGCGTCCGGATGGTGTCCCTACCTACAACTTCGCCGTCGTGGTCGACGACTGGGACATGGCCATCACGCATGTCTTCCGCGGCGACGAGCACATCAACAACACGCCGTGGCAGATCAACATCTTTCTGGCGTTAGGCGCTCCGATGCCGCAATTCGGGCACTGCCCGATCATCCTCGGCGACGATGGGCAGAAGTTGTCCAAGCGTCGCGGCGCGGTCAGCGTGACGGCCTACGAGGAAGCTGGCTACCTGCCTGAGGCCATGCTCAACTATCTGGCGCGCCTGGGATGGAGCCACGGCGACGACGAGCTCTTCACGCGCGAGCAGATGGTGCAGTGGTTCGACGGCTCGCACCTGGCCAAGAGCCCTGCGCAATGGGACCCGGCCAAGCTGGCCTGGGTCAACGCACACTATCTCAAGGCGGCCGGCGACGCGCGCCTGGCTGCGCTGGCCGATCGGCAATTGGCGCGGCGCGGCGTGATTATCGAACCCGCCACATCGCTGCAGGCGGCTTGCGCGCTGTACAAGGACCGCTGCAGCACGGTTGTGGAATTGGCCGACTGGATCGAAATGATGTTCGTCGACGTGCAGCCGCGCCCGGAGGATCTGGCCATGTATGTCACTGACGCCGTTCGTCCGGCGCTGCGGCAGCTTCGCGAAAGCCTGTCCACCATCGACTGGGACAAATCCACCATCGCGCAGGCGATCAAGGCCGCGCTCGGTGCGCACCAACTGAAGCTGCCGCAACTCGCCCCGGCCTTGCGCGTCCTGGTCTGTGCACGCACACAGACGCCGTCGATAGACGCT
>JANOJJ010000061.1:0-2155 GCA_031408155.1 Rubrivivax sp. | reverse complement strand
GGTTGGCCGTAGCGCCAGAAGAGTGGGGTGTCCTCACGCACCCGATGCGTATCGAGCTGGGTTACCGGGTCCACGTCGACAAACAGTGGCAAGAGCGCCCGTGGATCCTGGAGATCGATTGGCGGCCCTTGGCCATCCTGGCCGAGGCGGCCGCGCTGGGTCATCGGCTCTACGAGTTCATGCACCTCCAGCGGCCTGGGGACCTGTTGCGATATGGTTGGGTGCGTGAGGTCGACTTCGGTCCCGAACTGGTGGCGCATGTCAGAGCAAGCGTCAAGCTCATTGATCGGCATGTTTATGAAACGGGCAAATCACCGCTCGCGATACCGTTCACGACCTTTGACGCCTGCTTCTGGCGACAGGAGTCCCTGTGGGTCGATGACGACATGGGAGATCTGGAGCGGACATGGTTTCATTACCGCAAGGCAAACACGCGCCCGGCCGAACTCGACTCGATGTTCGGCGTGGTCCGTGCAGCGCAAGCCCGGCTGCGATCAAACCCCGATCCGCTGCTTCAGCATGAGCTCGCGCTGATCGATTCACGCAAACACGCCCGAGACTGCTGGGCGCATTGGGAGCGGGTTGACTTTCGGGCAAAGGTGCCAGTGGCCGAATCAACGCTGGACAGCGGCCTGTTTGAGCTCATCGTCTCGCTCGCCCGCCGCGCGGATGTGCGCAGCATCTCGTGTCCATTCGACGACCGCCCGCTGTGGCGTGCGCTCGTTTTGGAACAGATCCAGCGCGCACGAATTGAAGGGGTTGCCCCGCGTGAAGCGCTGTTTCTTGCAGGTCCGGACTCAGGATTGAGAGATGCCGTTGCCGCAGACTGGGGCGGCGACATCCACATCCCATGGGAAGGGTTCTGTGAGGCCGATCTGTTCATCAGGCCGGATTGGCACACGTTTCACCTGCATCTGGCGCAGGCCGCCGGAACCGTGCGTGCCGGGCTGTCCGACAAGGCCCACCGGTACGCCATCGTCAAAGGCGATCCGGGCGAGTTCCCGCTCGACGAACGTGTGCGTTGCGGCGGCTGGACCTTGTATCGCTTTGCAGCAGCGCCCAGCCGGCGCAGCAGCGAACCACAGTGACAGACCCAATGTGGCCGTGACTTCTGGCGACGATCATGTCAAGCGACACACCTCGCCGGCCCGCCTTCTCCCTGTCCGACGGCAGCGAGTTGGATCTGTGGTTCTGCCGACTCGACGAGCGCCAGCGGCGCCAGCGCCTGCGGCTCGCAAAGACGGCCAACTGCTGGGACTACGCGCCCCTGGTCGATGTCGTGCGCCGCGAACCCGGTTTTGACGACCATCGCTTCACCGGCAAAACGGCGGCGCAGTGGCTGGCCGAACTGCAGGCGGCCCGCGCTGCGCCCGAAGTAGACCGTTTCAGCCGCTGGTACGAATCCACCGTCAACGGCGTGCTCCACGCCCTGGCCGTGCACCCCCGCGTGCCCGATAACCATTACTGCATCGAGCTTGGTACACCGCCGCTGCAGTCACGCCTGCCCGAGCTGATTCGCAGCCTGGGCCTGAAGCGTGCCGGCATCGAGCAGTGGTCGGCCTCGCTGCGCTCGCTCACGGGCAAGGGGGTCAAGCCCGAGGAGCTGCAAGCCTGCGGCGTGCTGACCCGTCTGGCGCATCTGCCGGCCGATGCCACGCCAACCCAGGCGCAGGTGCTGCACATGGTTGACCTTGCGCATGTGCTGCCGAAGCTCGCCTGCGAGTCGCGCTTCGGGTTTTCAACTGCGGCCGGCTGGCATGAAGGCTGCAAACGCATCCCCGAGCGTGAGTTCAAACGGCGTGGCCTGCTGCTCGGCATCGAGCGCGGCGCCAGGCATGTCATCCGCTTTCGCCACAACTCCCTGGGCTGGTCCATCGCCCGCACCCGCTACAGCGATTTGGTGACGCCCAGATCGGATTGGTGGACGGTGCTGAACGAGAAGGGGCGTTTCGTGCAGCAGCCCGAGTACGGTTTTGGCTCGCCCGAGGATGCGATGGCGTATGCCGAACTCAAGTTCAGCCAGCACTTCGCCGCCTGGGGCAGGAGCCAGGCGCTGTCGAAATGGAAACGCTACTCACTGCCCGGTGGCGACGATTACCGCGAAATCCTGATCCAGCTCGACGATTGGCCCGGCGACTACGAGCCGCGCCACTAC
>JANOJJ010000032.1:0-6861 GCA_031408155.1 Rubrivivax sp. | reverse complement strand
CGCGCAGCCCGCGCGCGGGGCCGTGCTGCTGGACGTGCAAGAGCTGGGCAAGGACTTTGGCGGCCTGGTGGCGGTGAACCGCCTGTCGTTCGGCATCAGCGCGGGCGAGATCCTCGGCCTGATCGGCCCCAACGGCGCCGGCAAGAGCACGGTCTTCAACCTGGTCAGCGGTACCTTGCCGGCCAACCGTGGCCAGGTCAGCCTGCGCGGCCAGCCGATCCACGGTCTGTCGTCGCGCGACATCGCTCGGCGCGGCCTGGCGCGCACCTTCCAGCATGTGAACCTGGTGTCGAGCATGTCGGTGCTCGACAACGTGGCGCTGGGCGCGCACCTGCGTGGGCACAAGGGCAGCCTGGCGGCGATGATGCGCCGCGACCGCGACGAAGAGCGTGCGCTGGCGGCCGAGGCCATGCGCGCGCTCGAACGCGTGGGGCTGGCGGCGCATCTGCATGCCAGTGCCGGCAGCCTGTCGCTGGGCCAGCAGCGGCTGGTGGAAATCGCCCGCGCGCTGGCCGCCGACCCGGTGCTGCTGCTGCTGGACGAACCCGCCGCCGGCCTGCGCCACGCCGAGAAGCGCGCGCTGGCCGAGCTGCTTCGCACGCTGCGCGCCGAAGGGTTGGCGATCCTGCTCGTCGAGCACGACATGGACTTCGTGATGGGACTGGTCGATCGCCTGCTGGTGATGGACTTCGGCGAACAGCTCGCCAGCGGGCTGCCGCACGAGATCCAGCGTCACCCGGCGGTGATCGAGGCATACCTGGGTGGGGTGCAATGAGCGCACTGCTGGAGATCAACCACCTCGAGGTGCGCTACGGCAAGGTGCAAGCGCTGCACGGCGTGAATCTGCGTGTCGAGCGTGGCTCGATCGTCACCGTGATCGGCCCCAACGGCGCCGGCAAGACCACCCTGCTGGCCGCGGCGATGGGGCTGCTGCCGAGCCGTGGCACGGTGCACTACGACGGTCAGGACGTGTCGCAGTGGCCGGTCGAACAGCGCGTTGCCGCCGGCCTGTCGCTGGTGCCCGAGCGGCGCGAGCTGTTCGGCGAGCTGTCGGTGCAGGACAACCTGCGCCTGGGCGCCTTCCAGCGCGTGCGCCGCGGCGAGCGTGGCGCCGACATGAAACTCGACGAGGTCTATGCGCGCTTCCCGCGCCTGCTCGAGCGGCGCGCGCAGTTGGCGGCCACGCTGTCCGGCGGCGAGCGCCAGATGCTGGCGCTGGGCCGCGCGCTGATGGCCCGGCCGACGCTGTTGATGCTCGACGAACCCAGCCTCGGCCTGGCCCCGCGCATCGTGCGCGAGATCCTGCACATCGTGGCCGAGCTGCGCCAGGCCGGGGTGTCGATCCTGCTCGTCGAGCAGAATGCGCGCGCCGCGCTGCAGATCGCCGACCACGCGACCGTGCTCGAAGTCGGCGCTGTCGCGCTGGCCGGGCCGGCCGCCGAGCTGGCCGGCAATCCGCGCGTCATCGAGTCCTATCTCGGGCTGGGGGGCAGCACATGATCTCCACCGCCATGCTCAGGGGCGCCAGGGGCATGCCGCGCCGCCACGCCAGCGTGGTGGCCATGCTGGCCGCGGCGGCGACCGAAGCGCCGCGCCAGGAGGCCCTGGTGTTCGGCACGCGGCGGCTGGACTATGCGACCTACCTGGCCTGCGTGGCCGGGTTCGCGCACGAACTCGTAGCGCGCGGTGCGCGCGGCGGCCGGGTGGCCACGCTGCTGGGCAACTCGATCGAGGCCTGCATCGCAGCCTACGCCGTACTGGCCGCGGGGGCGCAGCATGTGCCCCTGAACACGCTGACCACGGCGCACGAACTGGCGCCCATCCTCGAAGACGCGGACCCGGTCGTGCTGTTGGTGGACGAGGACTTGTTCGCCACCGCCGCCCCGCTGGCGGCCGCGCTGGGCATCGAGCAGATCGTCGTCGTGGGCGGCAGCGCGCGCCGGCTCGACGCCTGGCTGGCGGGGTCGGTCGAGCTGCCGGCGCTGCCGCTGCCGACCTCGCTGGCGCTGCTTCAGTACACCGGCGGCACCACCGGCCGCGCCAAGGGCGTCGAGCTCACGCATGCGGCGATCGCCGTCAATGTGGCGCAGCGCGAGGCCCTGCTGCCGACGCGCCGCGGCGACCGCATCGTGTGCATGCTGCCGTTGTCGCACGCCTACGGCATGGCGATGGGGCTGTTCCTGGCCGTCAACTGCGCCGGTGCGCTGGTGCTGTTGCCGCGCTACCAGGCCGACGACGTGTTGCGCGTGGTGGTGGACGAACGCATCGGCGTCTTTCCTGGCAGCCCGACGGTCTACATCGGCCTGCTGGCGCATCCGGAGTTCGCGCACACCGATTGGCGCAGCGTGCACACCTGCTACTCGGGGGCGTCGGCGCTGGCCGCGGCCACGCTCGAGCGCTGGCAGGCGGCGACCGGGACGCCCGTGCACGAAGGCTACGGCCTGACCGAGGCCGGCCCGGTGCTGGCCTTCAACCCGCAGGGGCAACCGAGCCGGCCAGGCTCGGTCGGCGTGCCGGTGCCGTTGACCGAGATCGAGATCGTCGATATCCATTCCGGCCAGCAGGTGCTGCCGAGCGGGCAGTGCGGCGAGATCCGCGCCCGCGGGCCGCAGTGCATGCGCGGTTATCGCAGGCGCCCGGAGGAAAGCGCGCTCGCCTTGCGCGACGGTTGGCTCTACACCGGCGACATCGGCGAGTTCGACGCCGCCGGCCGCCTGTACATCCGCGACCGCAAGAAAGACATGCTCATCGTCGGCGGCTACAACGTCTACCCGCGCGAGGTCGAAGAGCTGCTCTTCACCCACCCCGACGTGGCCGACGCCGCCGTCGTCGGCCGGCCCGACGCCTACCGCGGCGAGCAGCCGGTGGCGCATGTGGTGCTGCGCCCCGGGGCCGCCGTCGACGCGCAAGGCTTGCTCGCGTTCTGCCGCACGCGGCTGGCCCGCTACAAGGTGCCGGCACAGCTGCGGCTGCACGACGCCTTGCCCAAGACCGCCGCCAGCAAGACCGACAAACAGGCCCTGCGCCGTGCCGACGCGCAGCGCACGGGCGACGCATCAGACTCGACCGGGAGACCCGCATGAGCACGCCACGCCGAGCCAACCCGCTGCTGCAGCGCGACACGCGGCCGCCACCGCGTCACGTCGGCATCGTCGGTGCGGGCACGATCGGGCCCGACATCGGCTACTACCTCAAGACCGCCGTGCCGGGCCTGCGCGTGACGCTGCTCGACGTGCGAGCGGCGGCGGTCGACGCCGCGTTGGCACGCTTGCGCGGTTATGCCGACAAGGCCGTTGCACGCGGCAAGCTCAGCGCCACGGCGGCAGCGCGCGCGCTCGACGGCCTGGCCGGCAGCACCGACATCGACGCGCTGGCCGGCTGCGACTGGGTGCTCGAGGCCGCGACCGAAGACCTGGCGCTCAAGCGCCGCATCTTTGCCGACCTCGAGGCCCGCGTGGCTGCCGACGCGGTGATCACGTCGAACACCAGTTCCTTGCCCGCGGCGCGGTTGTTCGCCGAATTGAAGCACCCTGCGCGCGCCACGGTGACGCACTTCTTCGCCCCGGCCTGGCGCAACCCGGCGGTTGAAGTGATCGATTGGCCGCAGGTCGACCCCGCGCTGGTGGCCTGGCTGCGGCGCTTCTTCTGCGCTACGGCCAAGCTGCCGCTGGTCTGCGCCGATGTGCCATGCTTCATGCTCGACCGCATCTTCGACAACTGGTGCAACGAAGCCGCGCTGCTGCTCGACCACGCCAGCGCGGCCGAGATCGACAGCGTGGCCGAGGAATTCGTCCACGCCGGGCCGTTCTTCGTGCTCAACCTCGCGCACGGCAACCCGATCATCATCGAGACCAACAACCTGCAAGCCGACGAGGAAGGCGAACACTACCGGCCGGCTGCCGTGCTGCGCTCGGTCGACCGCTGGCTCACGGGCGCGCCGGGCCGGCCGGTGGCAGTGCCGGTCGAGCGCCGCACGCGCATCCGCGAGCGGCTGCTCGGCGTGCTGCTGTCGCAGTCGGTGGACATCCTCGACCGCGACATCGGCCAGGCGGCCGACCTCGACCTGGGCTGCCGCGTCGCGCTCGGCTTCAAGCGCGGGCCGCTGGAACTGGCGCGCAAGCTGGGTCAGGCCGAAGCGGCGCGTCTGCTCGAGCGCTTCGGGCGCGATCGGCCCGGCATGCCGCAGGCCCGGCGCGCGCTCGCCGCCTACGCGCCTGCGCTGAGCCACCTGCTGCTCGACGAGGTCGGCGGCGTGCTCGTCATCACGCTGCGCCGGCCAGAGGCGCTGAATGCGTTGCACGACGAGATGACCGACGAGATCCTCGGCGTGATCCGGGGCCACGAAGCCGACCCCGCGCTGGTGGGCTTCGTGCTGGTGGGCTACGGCAGCAAGGCGTTCTGCGCCGGCGCCGACATCGGCCGCTTCCCGTCGCTGCTGGGCGATGCCGGCGCGGCAACGCAGTACGCGCGCGACTGCTCGCGCCTGCTGGTCCACCTGGACGCGATGGCCAAACCGGTGGTGGCCGCACTCAACGGGATGGCGCTCGGCGGTGGCTTCGAGCTGGCCATGCGTTGCCATGCGCTGGTGGCACAGAGCAGCGCGTGGCTGCAGTTGCCCGAGGTCACGCTGGGCATCCTGCCAGGCATCGGCGCGATGGTGGTGCCGGTCCGCCGCTGGCCGCGCGCCGCCGCGGTCTTTCACGGCATGCTCACGCGGGCCGAACGCCTGAGCGCGCAGCAGGCACACGAACTGGGCATCGTCGACGAGCTGGCCGACGACCACGACGCGCTGATCGCCATGGCGGTGCAGCGCGTGCACGCACTGGCCGGGCAGCCACGGCCGTCGCTCGATGGGGTGCGAACGCTGCCGCCGCTAGACACCCCTGATGCAATCGCGGCCGACGGCCGCAGGCTGAGCGCCGAGGTGGTCGGCCTGATCGCCGCCGCGGTGCACGAAGCCGCCGCCCAGACCACGCTGGCGGCTGCGCTCGAGGTCGGCTACCGCGCCTTCGGGGCCTCGGCCTGCACGGCGGCGGCGCGCGTTGGCATCTCGGCCTTTGTCGAGCGCCGCGACCCCGATTTCGGCCGCAGCGGCTGACAAGGACAACCATGACCACGTCGACTTCGACACTGATCGCGCCGCGCGCCGACCCCGAGGACCCGCCCGTGAAGCTGGCCGACGTCGCGCTCGACGACAAGTACCGCCTGCAGCACGGCCGCGTCTTCCTGACCGGCGTGCAGGCGTTGGCGCGCCTGCCGATGTTGCAACACCAGCGCGACCAGGCCGCGGGCTTGAACACCGCGGGCTTCATCTCGGGCTATCGCGGCTCGCCGCTGGGCGGGCTCGACACGGCACTGCACGAGGCCAAGCCCTTCCTCGACGCCCACGACGTGCGCTTTCGACCGGGCGTCAACGAGGACCTGGCAGCCACCGCGATCTGGGGCACGCAGCAGTTGCACCTCTTCCCGGGCGCGCGGCGCGACGGCATCTTCGCCATGTGGTACGGCAAGGGCCCGGGCGTGGACCGCTGCGGCGACGTCTTCAAGCACGCCAACCACGCCGGCACCGCCAAGGCCGGCGGCGTCCTGGTGGTGGCCGGCGACGACCATGCCGCGCGCTCGTCGGCGGTGGCGCACCAGAGCGAGCACATCTTCTCGGCCTGCGCGATGCCGGTGCTGGCACCGGCGGGCGTGCAGGACATCCTCGACTTCGGCCTGCACGGCTGGGCCATGTCGCGCTACACCGGCTGCTGGATCGCGCTCAAGCTCAGTGCCGATGTGGTCGAAAGCTCGGCCACGGTCGAGATCGACGCCGCGCGCGTGCAGGTGCGGCTGCCGCAGGATTTCGAGCTGCCCGAAGGCGGCGTGCATATCCGCTGGCCCGACCCGCAAGCGGCGCAAGAGCAGCGCATGCAGGCGACCAAGATCTACGCCGCGGCCGCCTATGCGCGCGCCAATGGGCTCGACCGGCTGGTGCTGGACAGCCCGCGCGCCCGCCTCGGCCTGGTGGCCTGCGGCAAGGCCTGGCTCGACCTCTGCCAGGCCCTGCACGAGCTCGGCATCGATGCCGCCGTGGCGGCCGCGCTCGGCCTGCGCCTGTACAAGGTCGGCATGCCCTGGCCGCTCGAGGCCGCCGGAGCGCGCCGCTTTGCCACCGGGCTCGAAGAGATCCTGGTGGTGGAGGAAAAGCGCCAGATCATCGAGTACCAGCTCAAGGAGATGCTCTACAACTGGCGCGACGACGTGCGCCCGCGCGTGCTGGGCAAGTTCGACGAAGGCGGCGAATGGCCGGCGCCTCCTGGCCAGTGGCTGCTGCCCCCCACCGGCGAGCTGACGCCGCTGTCGGTGGCACGCGCGCTGGCCGCGCGCCTGGCGCGCCTGGACCCGGCCGGCGACTGGCCTGCGCGTGCGCGCGCGCTGGGCCCGGGCGACACCTCGACGGCGCTGCGCGCAGCGCTGCAACGCACGCCGTACTTCTGCCCCGGATGCCCGCACAACCGCTCGACCGTGGTGCCCGAAGGCTCGTGCGCGCTGGCCGGCGTGGGCTGCCACCTGATGGCCGTGCAGATGGAACGGCACATCCTTCCCCGTCCGATGGTCGCCGTCGTCCGGGACCCCCCGTCCGATGGTCGCCGTTGCCTTGCGGGCCTGGCTTGATGGGGGGCGTTGGGCAGCGTGCGCGGGGGACGGGCGGGAGGGCCAGCGGGTTCTGGTCGTGGTGGCGGTCCTGGTGCGGGGTCCCAGTCGTGGTCCCGGTCGTGGTCCCGGTCGGGGTCCCGGTCGTGGTCCCAGTCGGGGTCCCAGTCGGGGTCCCGGTCGGGGTCCCTGTCGTGGTCCCAGTCGTGGTCCTGGTGCGTGGTC
>JANOJJ010000029.1:0-3118 GCA_031408155.1 Rubrivivax sp. | reverse complement strand
AGTAGGCGTAGCCGAAGTAGCCGATGGCGTTGACATCCTGCGACACGCCCTGCACCAGCACGTTGTCGTCTTCCGACGCAGTGAAGTCACCGCGGCTGGCCTTGGACTTGCCCATGATCGCTTCGGTGAAGTAGTCGAAGGTACCCGAGTCGGACCCGGCGCCGAACAGCTTGATCGGCGCATCCGGCCAGGCTGGGTTGACCTGGTTCCAGCGCAGGACCTTGCCTTGCGCGGCCGGCTCCCACATCTTCTTCAGCTCGTCGACCGTGATCTGCTTGAGGAAGGTGTTCTTCGGATTCATCACGACCGTCAGCGCGTCGAAGGCAACCGGCAACTCGATGTACTCGACGCCGACGGCCTTGCAATCGTCCATCTCCTTTTGCTGGATCGGGCGTGACGCGTTCTGCAAGTCGGTCTCGCCGCGGCAGAACTTCTTGAACCCGCCGCCGGTGCCGCTGATGCCCACCGTGACCTTGATGACGTTCTTCTTGGCCTTCTGGAAGTCTTCGGCAACGCCTTCGGTGATGGGGTAGACCGTCGATGAACCATCGATCTTGATCACTTGCGCCTGGGCCGCGCCGGCCAGCATCAGCACAGCGAGGGTCGTGAACTTGAAGGGAACTGTCATGGATGACTCCTGGTGAGGGCGGGTGGTGTCGCGTGTCACGTGTCACGTGTCACGCAGACTCTATGAAAGGGCGGTGACAACTTCGTGACAGTCGGCAGAGGTCGAACAGGAGCGATCTGCGCCGCAGCGGGCGCAATCGGCAGAGCGACCCTGCAGCGTCCAACCGCGGTGGCAACCGAGCGTGGCGGACTGGCCCGGCGCGACGCCGGCAGGCGCGAGGGGGCGCCGGGTCAGGCCTGCGCGGCAGCCGCCAGGCGTTCGGCGCAGCGGCGCCCGACGTCGGCATCGCGTGCCTCGACCATCACGCGCAGCACCGGTTCGGTGCCCGACGCGCGGATCAGCACCCGCCCCGCGTCGCCCAGTTCGTTGGCTGCCGTCAGCTGGGCGTCATCGAGACGCGAGTTCTTCTTCCAGTCACTGCCCGCGCGCAGGCGCACGTTGATCAGCGTCTGCGGGAAAAGCGTCACGTCTTCGAGCAGCGCCGCCAGCGCTTGGCCACTGCGGCGGATGGCCTGCATGATCTGCAACGCGCTGACGATGCCGTCACCGGTGGTATGGCGGTCCAGCGCCAGCAGGTGGCCCGAACCCTCGCCGCCAAGCTGCCAGCCGCGTCTGGTCAGCTCTTCGAGCACGTAGCGGTCACCAACCTTGGCCCGCGCCATCGGGATGTTGATGCGGCGCAACGCCTGCTCGACCGCCATGTTGGTCATCAGCGTGCCGACCACGCCGGGCACGGCCTGACGCATGGCCAGCCGGTCCGCAGCCATCACGTAGAGCAATTCGTCGCCGTTGTACAAGCGCCCCTGCGCATCGACCATCTGCAGCCGGTCAGCGTCGCCGTCGAGCGCAATGCCGTAGTCGGCCTGGGTCGCAGCCACCGCCGCGACCAGCGCCGCCGGCTCGGTCGCCCCAACGCCATGGTTGATGTTCAGGCCGTCGGGCTGGCATCCGATCGACACCACCACCGCACCCAGTTCATGGAAGACATCCGGTGCCACGTGATAGCCCGCACCATGGGCCGCGTCGACCACGATCTTCATGCCGCGCAGCGACATCGTGTGCGGCACCGTGCTCTTGCAGAACTCGATGTAGCGCCCGCCGGCATCCTCCAGCCGACGGGCCTTGCCCAGCCCGGCCGAATCGACCCAACGCGCCGGTTGCGCCAGCGCGGCCTCGACCTCGAGCTCCCAATCGTCCGGCAGCTTCTCGCCTCGGGCCGAAAAGAACTTGACACCGTTGTCATCGAACGGGTTGTGCGAAGCGCTGATCACCACGCCCAGGTCGAGCCGCAACGCCCGCGTGAGGTAGGCCACGCCGGGCGTGGGCAGCGGACCGCTGAGCAGCACGTCGACACCGGCCGAAGCGAATCCGGCTTCGAGCGACGACTCCAGCATGTAGCCCGAGATGCGCGTGTCCTTGCCGATCAGCACCGTAGGCCGCGAGTTGTCGCGGCGCAGAACCTGGCCGACTGCATGACCCAGCCGCAGCAGGAAGTCGGGCGTGATCGGAGGCTGGCCCACCGTGCCGCGGATGCCGTCGGTGCCGAAATACTGTCTGCTCATGGTCTGCTCCTCGCGGCTGGATTGTCGACCGCCGGTCGGTGGCGGCCGCCCGGGCAGACCGGTGGTTTTCGTGATCGGATCGACACGCCGCCAATGCAGTCGGGGCCTTGCGGCCCCGGTTGCTCGCGCGCACAACCCCTTGTCGTCAGGCCGCTGCCGGCGCTCCGTCAGGGTTGACCGGCGGCGTCGGGCCGCTGGGCCTGGCGGCCGAAGGCGTCCAGTCCTTGGGCGGGCGGGGTGGCCGGCCTGACATGATGTCGTCGATCTGTTCGGCATCGATGGTTTCCCATTCGAGCAGTGCGTGCGCCATCGCGTGCATCTTGTCCTTGTGGTCTTCGATCAGCTTGCGCGCCACGCTGTACTGGCCATCGATGATGCGGCGAATCACGAAATCGACCTTGCGCATCGTTTCTTCGGACATGTTGGTCGTCTTGGTGACCGACCGGCCGAGGAAGATCTCGCCTTCGTTCTCGGCATAGACCATCGGGCCCAGTTCATCGGTCATGCCGTAGCGCGTGACCATGTCGCGCGCGATCTGCGTCGCACGCTCGAAGTCGTTGCTGGCGCCGGTGGTCATCTGGTTCATGAACACTTCTTCGGCGATGCGGCCACCGAACAGCACGCTGATGGTGGACAGCATGCGTTCCTTGTCCATGCTGTAGCGGTCACCCTCGGGCAACTGCATGGTCACGCCAAGAGCGCGGCCGCGCGGAATCACCGTCACCTTGTGCACCGGGTCGGTCTTGGGCATCAGGCGCGCCACCAGCGCGTGGCCGGCCTCGTGGTAGGCGGTGTTCTTGCGCTCTTCCTCGGGCATGACCATGCTCCTGCGCTCGGGGCCCATCATGATCTTGTCTTTGGCACCAGGGAATGGTCAGCGCGCTGACCTTGTCGCGACCGAAGAACAGTGCGTTGCGAATGACGATGC
>JANOJJ010000470.1:0-5135 GCA_031408155.1 Rubrivivax sp. | reverse complement strand
CAGTTCGACCGCATCGGTGCGCCGCGCGACCTGGTGCAACTGCTGCCGTCACCGGTCAGCAAGGCGTCGACCAACGAGCTGATGCGCCGTTGCGACCTGGTGGTGGCCACCGGCTCGCAAGCCAACGTGAAGGCGGCCTATACCTGCGGCACGCCGGCCTTCGGCGTCGGCGCGGGGAACGTGGCCGGGATCGTGGACGACAGCGCCGACATCGACGCGGCGGCTGATCGCATCGTGCGCAGCAAGACCTTCGACAACGCCACCAGCTGCTCGTCGGAGAACAGCCTGGTGCTGGTGGGCTCTGCGCGCGAGCCGATGCTGGCCGCGTTGCATGCACGCGGCGCCGTGCTGCTGAACAGCGTGCAGAAGGCCGCGCTGCAACGTTTGATGTGGCCCGACGGCAAGCTCTCGGCCGCGGCCACCGGGCAATCGGCCCGGGTCGTTGCCGAGCGTGCCGGCCTGCCCGACCTGGCCGCGTTGGACCCGAGCATCCTGCTCGTCGACGAAGACGGCTTCGGCCCCGAGCATCCGTACTCCGGCGAGAAGCTGAGCCCCGTGCTGGCGATCTACAGCGCACCCGATTTCGAGCAGGCGCAGGACATCGTGCGCCGCATCTACGAGCACCAGGGCGCCGGCCACTCGGTGGGTCTGCATAGCGCTCGGCCCGAACACGCAATGCAGCTGGCACTGACGTTGCCGGTGTCGCGCGTGATCGTCGACCAGGCGCACAGCATCGCCACAGGCGGCAGCTTCGACAACGGGCTGCCGTTCTCGCTGAGCATGGGCTGCGGCACCTGGGGCGGCAACAACTTCAGTGACAACTTGAACTACCGCCATTACCTCAACATCACGCGCATCTCGCGGCCTATCGCCGAGCGTGTGCCGACCGAACAGCAGCTCTTCGGGGCCTATTTCGAACGTTACGGCAGGGCATGAGCGGGCTCACCGTCCGCGACCTGGTCGAGCGCGCGGCCGCGGCCACGCCCGACGCCGTCTACGCCTGCGCCAGCGAGACCCGCGCCGCGCTCACCTTTGCCGACCTGCGGCGCTCGTGCCGTCGGGTGGCCGCGCTGCTGCGTGCGCAGGGGCTGGCCCCCGGCGACACGGTGTCACTGGTGCTGCCCAACGGCCTGGGCACGCTTCAATGGCTGCTCGGCGCGATGCACGCCGGACTGTGCGTCAACCCGGTCAACTTGCTATCGCAGCCCGAGCAGATGCGACACGTGCTGGACCACAGCGACTGCAAGCTGGTGCTGGCCGCGACCGACTGGGCGGCCAAGGTGCGCGCACTGATGCCGCAGTTGGTCGTGCTGGAGGTCGATCCCGAGGTGCTGGCCCTGCCGGATGTGCAAGCCGAGACGCCGGCACCTGAAGCCCAGGCCATCGCGCTGCTGATGTACACCTCGGGCACCACCGGCAAGCCCAAGGGCGTGATGCTCACGCAGGCCAACCTGGCGGCCAATGCGCAGGCCATCGTGGCCGAACACGCGTTGACCGCGGCCGACCGCGTGCTGGGCGTGCTGCCGCTGTACCACATCAACGCCTTCGCGGTGACGATGCTGGCCCCGCTGGCCAGCGGAGGCAGCGTGGTGATGGCGCCCAGGTTCTCGGCCGCGCGCTTTTGGGCCCAGGCCATCGACGGCGGCTGCACCTGGATCAACGTGGTGCCGACGATCATCGCGTTCCTGCTCGAAGGCGCCGCGCCGCCGCGCGAGGCCACGGCACGGATACGCTGGTGCCGTTCGGCCAGCAGCGCCTTGCCGCCCGAGCACCTGCGCGCGTTCGAAGCGAAGTTCGGCATCGGCGTGATCGAGACCATGGGCCTGACCGAGACGGTTGCGCCCGCCTTCAGCAACCCGCTGGATCCCGCGCAGCGCAAGATCGGCGCCGTCGGCCGCGCCAGCGGCGGCCAGGCGCGCGTGGTCGACGCCAGGCTGCAGCCCGTGCCCGACGGCAGCACCGGCGAGATCACGATCCGCGGCCCGCATGTGATGAAGGGCTACTACAAGAACGACCAGGCCACCGCCGAGGCGTTCACGCCCGACGGCTGGCTGCGCAGCGGCGACCTGGGCTATCGCGACGGCGACGGTTTCTTCTTCGTCACCGGCCGCATCAAGGAGTTGATCATCAAGGGCGGCGAGAACATCGCTCCGCGCGAAATCGACGAGGCGCTGCTCAGGCACCCCGCAGTGCTCGACGCCGCCGCGGTGGGCATTGCCGACCCGCACTATGGCCAGGAGATCATGGTCTGCGTGGTGCTGCGTGCAGGGGCCGCGGTCGACGAAGCTGGTCTTCGCGCCTTCTGCGAGCAGCAGCTGGGCCGCTACAAGACGCCCAAGTGCATTCGCTTCGTGAGCGAGCTGCCGCGCGGTCCTTCGGGCAAGGTGCAGCGGCTCAAGCTGCTGTCGTTGATCTGAAGCCGCCGCCGTCGATCGCTGCAAGAGTCGGATGGCGTATGGCCGGGCTGGCCGGCACCGTCCAGACCCGCAGCGTCTTTGCCGACTTCACGCGGCGCGAGCAGAACCCGTTGCCGCGCAGCCGGGCGCGGCGCTGGTGGCCACCTTGGTCGAAGGCTCGACACGATATGCTGCTCGGGCGCCTCGCCAGGGACCTGCGCCCGACCTGAGCGGCTTGCGACCTGCCACCCGAACAACCGAGCGAGATCACGATGCGTGTATTCCAGATCGAAGGTGAATGGGACATGGACCACCTGCGCCTGTCCACCCGGCCCGAGCCCCAGGCCGGCCCGGGGCAGGTGCTGGTGAAGATGAGCGCGTCGTCGCTCAACTTCCGCGACCTGCTGGTGCCCAAGCGCGGCTACGGCAGCCACACCGGCACGCTGCCGCTGATCCCGCTGTCCGATGGCGTGGGTGTGGTCACCAAAGTCGGCCCCGGCGTGCGCCGGGTGGCGCTGGGTGACCGCGTCTGCCCGACCTACTTCCAGCGCTGGATCTGCGGCGAGCCCGACCTTGAGCGTTTGACGCAATCGCTGGGCGGCCCGGTCGACGGCACGATGACTGCCACCATGTGCGTGTCCGAGCAGGGAGTCTGCAAGGTGCCGTCGCACCTGAGCGACATCGAGGCGGCCACGCTGCCCTGCGCCGCGCTGACGGCCTGGAGCGCGCTGGTCACCTGCATGCAGACCCGGCCCGGCGACCATGTGCTGGTGCAAGGCTGCGGCGGGGTAGCGCTGTTTGCGCTCGCCTTTGCCAAGCTGCTGGGCGCCCATGTGACCGTGATCACGTCGTCCGACGAGCGCGCCGAGCGGGTCCGCGCGCTCGGCGCCGACGCCACGGTCAACTACCGCAGCACGCCCGAATGGGCCAAGGCCACGCGCGACATCACCGGCGGGCGGGGCTACGACCTGATCGTCGAACTGGGCGGCGAGAAGACGCTGCCGCAATCGCTGCGCTGCGTCCGCCCGGGCGGCGCGCTGGCGATGATCGGCGTGTTGTCGGGCGGCGCGATGGCCGCCGCGCTGGGGCTGATCGTGACCCGACAGGTGCGCTTGCAAGGGGTGACGGTGGGCCACCGCGACGGCTTCGAGGCGATGCTGCGCGCCGTCGAGCAGCATCGCATCAAGCCGGTGATCGACCGCGTGTTCGCGTTCGAGGAACTGAAGGAGGCCATGGCCCATTTGCAAGGCGGCACGCATTTCGGCAAGGTCTGCATCGCGCACTGAGGCCGGACACAGGGCCCTGACTGCTCAGGGCCCTGTGCCTGCCGAAGGCCCGAGGACATCTCGTGTCCAAGGGCTGAGCCCGCGCGCAGGGCCCGGAAGGGGCCTGCGGCTGGCGAAGGCCCGAGGACATCTCGTGTCCGAGGGCTGATCGCAAGCAACGCTGCGCTCGGACCGAAGCATCCTCCTGCCCTGCGCGCGCGCTCCCGGCGAGCGGGCCATCCAACCGCCGCAGACCCCCCTCCAGGCCGATGGCTCGTTGGAACTGACTTTGGCTTGCCTGGGCCTTGTGCGTCGTGTACCGTGCCGCGCATGCCGCGTGACGCAACCGATACGCTGACCCCCGGTGCACCCTGCTTCGATGCCCGGCGCCGAGACCTGATGGCGCAGGCAGCCTGCGTGGCCGGCACCTGGGCCGCGTCGGGCGCGTTGCCGGTGCTGGCCGGTGATGTGCAGAGCCACCCGCGGTCGCTGCTCGTCGACTCGCTGGGCAGCCCTGTGCCGGCGCGGCAGTTGAAGGTCGGTGAGCCCTACCTGTTCAACTATCCCTTCGTCGCGTCACCGGTGTTTCTGCTGGTGCTGGACCACGAAGTGCGCGCTGCCGAACTCGCCACCGAAGCCAGGCAGCGCTATGCGGCGCCCGCCGGTGTGGGACCGGCTCGCTCGATCGTCGCCTACTCGGCGATCTGCTCGCACAAGCTGATGTACCCGACGCCGGCGCTGAGCTTCATCGGCGTGCGCCGGGGCAGCGGCGGCGAGCCGGCGCAGGTGATCCACTGCTGCGGCGACAACTCGCGCTACGACCCGGCGCAGGGTGCACGCGTGCTGGCCGGGCCCGCGCCGCAACCATTGGCCGCCGTGCTGCTGGAGTGGGATCCGAAGACCGACCACCTGCATGCCGTTGGCATCCGCGGCGGCGAGATGTTCAAGGCCTTCTTCGACAAGTACGCGTTCAAGCTGGAAACCGAACTCGGCCCTCGGGCCCAGGCGGCCAGCGCCGGCACGGCCGTCGTGCAGCGGGCCAGCACCTACAGCCGGCAGTTGCAGAGTTGCCGCGTCGCGTGAGCGCCGGTCCCGACCCGCTGCGCAGGGTCCGGGCCCAAGGCATGCCGCCGGTTGCAGATCAGATCCGCAGAACCTCGCTCTTGAGCGAGTAGAGGATCGCCAGCCCTGCCACATCGGCCGAGGTCCAGCCCGCCGGGCAGCGCTGCTTGCTGATCATGTCGAAAAAGGCACCCGAGCCGCCGAATCGTCAGGGCAAACAAGCTGATGCCCGCTGCGCGTCGAGTGACAGCGAACAGCAGGCCAGCGCCAGCCAGCAGTTCGAAGACGCCGCTGACCCACACCGCAGCAAGCGGCCACGGGATGTAGGGCGGCACGAGGCGGACTTCGGTCTCAGCGGCGACGAAGTGGGCGATGCCGCCGATCAGGAACCACAGGAACACGACGGCCAGAC
>JANOJJ010000826.1:0-1536 GCA_031408155.1 Rubrivivax sp. | reverse complement strand
GATCGAACTCGGCTGGGTCGGCCGTCTCGAAGAGTCGGACGCGCAGCGCCATGTCCTGCTGGGCGAGCCCGACGCGCTGCCGGCGGGACAACTGGTGGAAGCCTTGCTGCTGGCGCCGCGGCCGCAGACCCAGGCCTTCGCGCGGCGCGCCGGCCTGCACGAGCTGACGCTGGCCGACCTGCTGGCGCGCTGACGGCCGGGCGTCTAGCGGAAGAACGACAGCATACGTTCCAGCGCCACCGTGAAGGGCTGCTGCAGCGCGGGTAGCGTCAGCATCATGCCCAGCAGCCCCATGCCCAGCGTGACCGGAAAACCGACCGAGAAAACATTGATCTGCGCGGCCACGCGCGAGATCAGGCCCAGCACCAGGTTGACCATCAGCAGCATGGCCACCAGCGGCAAGGCGATCCACAGGCCGAGCGAGAAGATCTCGGCACCCCAGCGCTGTGGTTGAACCGCGTGCAGGAAGGCGAAGGGCTCGGGTCCGACCGGAAAGGCGGCAAAGCTCTGCACCAGGGCTGCAATGACCAGCAGGTGGCCGCCGCTGACCACGAACAGCCATGCGACCATGGTGCCGAAGAAGCGGCTGGTGGCGGTGCCCGAGGCTGCGCTGACGGGGTCGAAGAAGCCGGCAAAGTTAAGGCCCATCTGCAGGCCGATGACCTCGCCCGCGAACTCCACGGCCGCGAACACCACGCGCACCGAAAAGCCCAGCGCCAGGCCGATCACCATCTGCTGCAGCACCAGCATGAAGGCCTGTGGCGAATCGAGCGCCACCTCGGGTGGCGTGGGCAGCGAAGCCTGCGCGGCCAGCGCGACAAAGGCGGCCAGCCCGATGCGCACGCGTGTGGGCACCGTGCGCGTGCCGAGCACCGGCAACGACGACAACAGCGCCAGCGCGCGAATGAAGGGCCACAGCAGTGGCGTGATCCAGCCGAGGACCTGGGCCTCGCTGAGCGGGATCACGCGGCGCTCCTCAGCCGACCGCGCCGGGGATCGATTGCAGCGTGCGCTGCAGGTATTCCACCAGCGTCTGCAGCATCCACGGCCCGGCAAAGCCCAGCACCGCCACCGCGGCCACGATCTTGGGCACGAAGCTCAAGGTTGCTTCGTTGATCTGCGTGGCGGCCTGGAAGATGCTGACCAGCAGGCCGACCACCAGCACCACGATCAGGATCGGTGCCGACACCAGCAGCATCAGCATCAGGCCCTGCTGGCCGACGTCCATTACCTGTTGCGGCGTCATCGGGTTCGTCCTTGTAGTCCGTTTCACCAAAACCAATACATGAAATCGCGTCTTTTTCCGCCATGCGTCGTTGCTGGCCCTTGCCGCACAACCCAGTGCGGCGGCGGGCCCGCGCCTAGCCTGGCGAAAAAATCCATCAATTTCATTCGTACTGCCTTTGATGAAACGGACTACTAGGTTCCTTTTGCCACCCGCTCGCACGAACGAGCGAGCACGCGTCCGATCTGCTCGTGCCCAACATCGCTGTGTGCCGCGATTGCCACGGAAACGGCGCGTCGAGTCGCTGCGCA
>JANOJJ010000780.1:0-2390 GCA_031408155.1 Rubrivivax sp. | reverse complement strand
CCCTGGTGTGGTGGTACCCGCCCCCGCGGGCGCTGGGGCGGGCGCCACGGCAGCGCCGTCGAGCGCCCGGCCGGTCAGATCATCCCGGCCTTGACCATCGTGGCGCGCAGGCCCGCGAACTCGCGGTCAACGAAGTCCTCGAAGTCCTTGCCCGTCATCAGTGCGGGGGTCCAGTTGTTCTTGTCCATCGACTCGGCCCAGGACTTGGTCTTGACCGCCTTCAGCACCATCTCGGTCAAGGCCTTGCGCTGGTCGGCGCTGATGCCGGGCCCACCGTACACGCCGCGCCAGTTGCCGAGTTCGACGTTGATGCCCTGCTCCTTCAACGTGGGCACGTTGACGCCCTTCAGGCGGGCGCCCGAGGTGACGCCGATGGCGCGCATCTTGCCGCTTTCGATGTACTGCTGGAACTCGCTGTAGCCGCTGCCACCGACGGTGACGTTGCCGCCCAGGATGGCGGCCGTGGCCTCGCCACCGCCGCGGAAGGGCACGTAATTGATCTTCGACGCGTCGACGCCGACTTCGCGCGCGATCATTGCCGCGGCGATGTGTTCGGTGGAGCCGCGCGAGCCGCCGCCCCACTTGACGCTGCCGGGGTCTTTCTTCATCTGCTCGACCACGTCCTTCATGGTCTTGAGCGGCGAGTTCTCGGGCAGCACGAAGACGTTGTACTCGCTGGTCAGGCGTGCAATCGGCGTGGCCTGGGTCAGGCTGACCGGTGGCTTGCCGGTGATGATGCCGCCCAGCATCACCGCGCCCATGACCATCAGCGCGTTGCCGTCGCCCTTGCTGGCGTTGACAAACTGCGCCAGGCCGATCGCGCCGGCGGCGCCGCCCTTATTTTCGAAGGTGACCGACGATGCCGCGCCTGACTCCTGCAGCGCCTTGCCCAGCGCGCGGCCGGTGCTGTCCCAGCCGCCGCCCGGGTTGGCCGGGATCATCATCTTGAGGTTGGCGGCTGCCCGGGCCGACATCGGCAGGCTGCCGGCGGCGGCCAGCGCTGCAAGGGATTTGAGGAAGGTGTCGCGACGCATGGGGGTCTCCTGTGGGTGTTCAACCGCCCGGGCTGAGAGGCTGAGGCTGGCGGACCCTGCGATGATTGACCGCCCGGCTGTCAAAGCGCTGTCACCAGACTCCGGGGAAACGCTGATCCTGCTGCGATGAAACTGCTGCTGATCGAGGACAACCCGGCGCTGCAGACCACGCTGCAGCGCAGCTACGAGCGTCGCGGCATGCAGGTCGTGCTGTGCGGCGACGGCGCGCGCGCGCTCGACCGCTGGCGCGCCGCGGTACCCGACGTGGTGCTGCTCGACCTCAGCCTGCCCGGCGAAGACGGGTTGTCGGTGCTGGCCGCAGCCAGGGCCGAGGGTCTGCAGACGCCGGTGATCATCCTGACTGCACGCGGCACCGTGGGCGACCGGGTGCTCGGCCTGAACAGCGGCGCAGATGACTACCTGGCCAAGCCGTTCGACCTCGACGAACTCGAGGCCCGTGTGCGCGCCCTGGTCCGCCGCCAGTCGCCCGCGCGCGACGCCGCCGCAACGCGCCCCGACTTTGCCGGACTCAGGCTCGACGACAGCAGCGGCGCGGTCTATCTGCAAGGCCGGCCGCTGGAGCTGAGCGCACGCGAAGCGGCCTTGTTGCGCGCCCTGCTGGTGCGCCCCGGACAGGCGGTGGCCAAGGAACGGCTGACCGATCTGGTGTTCCCCGAACAGTCCGAGGTCAATGCCGACGCGATCGAGGTGGTGGTCTACCGTTTGCGTCGCAAGCTGCAGTCGGCGCCGGTGCAACTGGTCACCCTGCGCGGGCTGGGCTACCTGCTGCGCCCGGCTTCATGACTGCCGCACGCTGCCCGTCCCTGCGCCGGCAGCTGTTGATCGGCATCCTGGCGCCGGTGCTGGCATTCGTGCTGATCAACAGCGCCAGCCTGTACCGGCAGGCGCTGCGCGCAGCCGACACGGCCTACGACCGCACGTTGCTGGCGTCGGCCAAGGCGATCGGCGAACTGCTCGAGGTGGCCGAGGTGCAGGGCCGCCCGCGGCTGCAATCCACGCTGCCGTACAGCGCGCTCGAGGCCTTCGAAGCCGACAACCGCAGCCGGCTGTACTTCAAGGTCAGCGGGTTCGACGGCGAGATGGTGGCTGGCTTCGACGACCTGCCGCAGCCGCGCGATCAAGGCGACGGCGTGACGGTGTATGCCGCACTGGTGCGCTTCTACGACGACCGCATGCGGGGCGAGCCGGTGCGCATGGCGGTGCTGCTGCAGCCGGTGTCGGGCCTGGCCGGCCAGGGTATGGCCACCGTCCAGGTGGCCGAGACGCTGGAGCTGCGGCGCACGCTGGCACGTCGCCTGCTGCTCGACACCATGTGGCAACAGGCGCTGCTGGTGG
>JANOJJ010000749.1:0-4971 GCA_031408155.1 Rubrivivax sp. | reverse complement strand
CACGGTGGCGCGTCGATGCCGTCGAGCGTCAACAACAGCGCCTACGCGTTGCGCCGCACCGAGTTTGCGCGCGAGAAGGCGCTGATCGCGCAGCGCCTGGCGAGCTGGCTGCCCGATCGTTGTTCGCTCTTCCTGACCCTGGGCACAACGATGCTGGCGGTGGCCCAGGGCTTGAGCCTGCGCCAGGGGCTCAAGATCATCACCAACAACCTCGAAGCCGCGCAGACACTGGTGGCGCAGCCCGACATCGACGTCATCGTGCTTGGCGGCCACCTGGAGCGGCGCAACCTGGGCGTCAGCGGCACCACCACGTTGGCGGCGGTGGAACAGTACCGCGCCGACCTGTGCCTGTTCAGCGTGGGCGGCATCGACCCTGACGGCAGCCTGCTCGACTACCACGAGAGCGAAGCCGACGTCACCCGCCTGATGCTGCAGTGCTCGCGCCGGCGCGTGCTGGTGGTCGACCACAGCAAGTTCGGCCGCAGCGCGTCGATCCGCATCGGGGCCATCACCGACGTGACGACCATCGCCACCGACCAGCCCTTGCCGCCGGGCATGCGCAAGCTGCTGCGCGGGCAGTCCGTCGAGGTGCTGACGCCGCGCCGGCGCGGCTGATCAGTCCGGCGCGCACAGCCGCCGCTGCAGGCCCTGCGGATCCCACACTCCACGCAGACCGATCAGCAGCAGCCGGCCTGGCCCCTGCACGTCCGCCGGCGCCACCGACCAGCGGCCCGCCGTCACTTGCAGCACCTGCCCGCGGCCGCGGGCGTCGGTGGCCAGGGCCTTGGCGCGCAGCACGCCGCTGTCGGCTGCGGCCAGCGCCGCGCCCAGGGCCGCGAGGTCCACCCCCGCGGGCAGCGGCAGGCTGCGGCTGTCGAACAGCGGATTGACGGCGTGCCGCGGCGCAGCGATCGGATGGGCCGCGAATGCCTGCGCGGCCGCTCGACTGTCGTCGTGCGTTGGTTTGTCGATGCCGGTCTCGGCGCGCCAGCCGAGCAGCAACTCGGGCGGCAGTTGGTCGGCCGCGCCGGCCCACAGTCGCGCCTGCGGCAGCATCGCAGCCAGCCAGTCGACGCGGCTCTGCAACTCGGCTGCGGCCACCAGGTCGGGCTTGTTCAGCAGCAGCCAGTCGGCATCGGCCAACTGCTGGCGCACGGTGTCGCCGACGTAGCGGTCGCTGGCCTGACGCCGGATCTCGGCGGCATCGGCCAGCACCAGCGTGCCGACGACCTCGATCCCGATCGCCAGTCGCGCGCTGCGTTGCACCGCCGCCGGCAGGGCCACCCCGCTGAGCTCGATCAGGCACAGGTCGAGTGCCGGCTCGCGCCGCGTCAGACCGATCAGGATGCTGACCAGGTCGTCGCCGAAGCTGCAGCACAGGCAACCGCCCGACAGGGCCAGCACGCCGGCGGAGGTGCCACCCGAGCTGCCTTCGATCAGGTCGGCGTCGATGTTGGTGCTGCCGAAGTCGTTGACCAGCACCGCGATGCGACGACCGCCGGCGTGGCGCAACAGGTGGTTGATCAGCGTGGTCTTGCCGGCGCCGAGGTAGCCGCCGACGATGACCGTGGGCAGGGCAGGGCAGGGTTGCTCGAGCGACGGCATGGCGCTGTGACTGTAGCGGCTGGCACGGCCGCGGCTGGGCGCACCCGGCCTGCGCCAACCCGGCGTCGGGACCGGCCGCCGTCCGACACAATGGGCGGACCCGACTCGAGCGACGACAGCGCCATGACACCTGAAGAATTTCGCAAGCAAGGCCACGCCGTGATCGACTGGATCGCCGACTACCGCACGCGGCTGCCGACGCTGCCGGTGATGGCGCGCACCGAACCCGGCGCCGTCAAGGCCCAGTTGCCGGCCCAGCCGCCGCAGACCGCCGAGCCCTTCGAGGCCATCCTCGGTGACCTCGATCGCGTGGTGCTGCCGGGGCTGTCGCTGTGGCAGCACCCGCGCTTCTTCGGCTACTTTCCGTCCAACGCCCTGTTGTCCAGCGTGCTTGGCGACACCGTCAGCACCGGACTGGGCGTGCTCGGCCTGGCCTGGCAATCGAGCCCTGCCTTGACCGAGGTGGAGGAGGTCGCGATCGACTGGCTGCGCCAGATGGTCGGTTTGTCCACCGGCTGGAGCGGCGTGATCCAGGACACCGCGTCGACCAGCACCTTGGTCGCCTTGCTGTGCGCGCGCGAGCGCGCCAGCGGCTATTCGCTGGCCCGCGGTGGCCTGCAGGCCGAAGCCCGGCCGCTGGTGGTGTATGCCTCGGCGCATGGCCACAGCTCGGTCGACAAGGCGGCGTTGCTGGCCGGATTCGGCCGCGACAACATCCGGCTCGTGGCGCACGACGCGCAGCATGCGATGGACGCCGATGCACTCGACGCCGCGATCCGGGCCGACCTCGCCGCCGGCCGCAACCCCTGCGCCGTGGTGGCCACCACCGGCACCACCACCACCACCGCGCTCGACCCGATCGCCGCCATCGCCGCGGTGGCGCAGCGGCATCGACTGTGGCTGCACGTCGACGCGGCGATGGCCGGCTCCGCGATGATCCTGCCCGAGTGCCGCTGGATGTGGGACGGCATCGAACAGGCCGACTCGATCGTGCTCAACCCGCACAAGTGGCTCGGCGTGGCCTTCGACTGCTCGGTCTACTTCGTGCGCGACCCCGAGCACCTGGTGCGCGTGATGTCCACCAACCCGAGCTACCTGCAAAGCTCGGCCGACGGCCGGGTGAAGAACTACCGCGACTGGGGCCTGCCGCTGGGGCGGCGTTTCCGTGCGCTCAAGCTCTGGTTCCTGATCCGCGAACAAGGGGTCGAAGGCCTGCAGGCGCGGCTGCGCCGCGACCTCGCCAACGCCCGCTCGCTGTCCGAGCAGGTGCAGGCCACGCCCGGCTGGCGCCTGCTGGCGCCAGTGCCGCTGCAGACGCTGTGCCTGCGGCATGAACCGCCCGGCCTGAGTGGCGAGGCGCTCGACCGTCACACCCTGGGCTGGGTCGACCGGCTCAACCGCTCGGGCCTGACCTACCTCACGCCGGCGCTGCTCGACGGCCGCTGGATGGTGCGCTTATCGATCGGCGCCGAAACCACCGAACGCGAGCACGTGCAGGCGGTGTGGCAGGCGATGCAGCATGAGGCCGCTGCGCCGGCCGCCGAGCCCTGAGGACAGGGCCGCTGCCCGGCTGACGGCCGCGCATGCGGTCGAGTGCCGTCGAGTGCCGTCAGCGCCCGGGCGGCTGTTCTTCGTCCTCGTCGTCCCCGCTCGGAACGAAGGTCGCCCCGTAGTGGGCGAGGTAGTCACGGATCAGTCGCCGCACCACCTGCGACGGGGTCAGGTCCTGGCGTGCGCACAGCGCTTCGAACGCCTTCTTCTTGGCCGGGTCGACCAACACGGTCAGGCGCGCGGTTTTCAGCTCCATGCGATCTCCGTGTGATAGTCCCATTAGCATCTTACTAGCACCCAAGGCCATTTTCATGGCACTTCATGCAGGGGCGGGAGGGTGCCGCTCGACCCCCGCGGAGCGGCGTCGATGGGCACCCGTCACTCGAATCAGATGGGAGTACGATGTGCATCCGATGCAAATCGTCGCACGCGCAGAGCCAGCTCACAGGGCGCTCGACCACGCCCACGCCCACGCCCTTGACCACGCCCGCGAGCGCGCCAGCGTCCGCGGTCGCGCGCTCTGAGCGCGATGTCCACCGTGCCACCCGCCGCGCAATGGCTGCACCTGGACTGGATCCTGCTGGTGGTGGCGGCGTGGCTCGTCGTCGGTGCCGCCGGGGTGGCCGCGCTGCGCCGCTTTGCCCTGGTGTCGCGGCTGCTGTTTCCGCTCGGCGGGCTGCTCGGGCTTGCGCTGTTCGTCATCGCGCTCGCCGCCTTGCCCGGATCGCCCGAAGTGGCCGTGCTGCCGATCGGTCTGCCCGCGTTGCCCTTCCACCTGCGGCTGGACAGCCTGTCGGCCTATTTCCTGATGGTGATCGGCGCCGCGTCGGCCGGGATTTCGGCCTTTGCCGCCGGCTACTTCCGCCAGGGCGAAGGCACCCCGCCCGGCCTGCTGTGCCTGGAGTACCACCTGTTCCTGGCAGCATGGTCGGGGTCACGCTGGCCGACGACGCGTATTCGTTCATGGTGATGTGGGAGACCATGGCCCTGTCCTCGTTCTTCCTCGTCACCGCCAACCACCGCATCCCGGAGGTGCGCAGCGCGGGCACGCTCTACATCACCATGGCGCGCATCGGCGCGATCGCGATCCTGCTCTGCTTCGGCGTGCTGCAGGCCAGCACCGGCGACTACACCTTCGCCAACATGCGCGACCAGAACCTCGGTCCGTTCTGGGCCTCGGTCGGCTTCCTGCTGGCGGTGTTCGGTTTCGGGGCCAAGGCCGGCATCTTGCCGCTGCACGTGTGGCTGCCCGAGGCGCACCCGGCAGCGCCGTCGCCGGTCTCGGCGCTGATGAGCGGGGTCATGCTCAACACCGCCATCTACGGCATGCTGCGGGTCTCGTTCGACCTGCTGCACCTGCGTCTGTGGTGGTGGGGCGGGCTGTTGCTGGCCCTCGGCCTGGCCAGCGCGCTGTTCGGCGTCGTGTTCGCGGCGGTGCAGACCGACATGAAGCGGCTGCTGGCCTATTCGTCGATCGAGAACATGGGCTTGCTCTTCGTCGGCATGGGGCTGACGCTGATCTTCGCCGGCTACGACATGCTGCCGATGGCGGCCCTGTCGCTGACCGCCACGCTGTACCACGTGGCCAGCCACGCCTGCTTCAAGAGCCTGCTCTTCCTGGGCACCGGCAGCGTGCTGCACGCCACCTCCGAGCGCAACCTGGGCAAGCTGGGCGGGCTGATCCGCACCATGCCGTGGGTTGGCTGGTTGATGCTGCTGGGCGTGCTGGCCAGCGCCGGGTTGCCGCCGCTGGGCGGCTTCGTCTCCGAGTGGCTGCTGCTGCAGAGCTTTCTGTTCGCCCCCGGCTTGCCGGTG
>JANOJJ010000735.1:0-5798 GCA_031408155.1 Rubrivivax sp. | reverse complement strand
CGGCATCCGGCCGATGGTCGACCTGAACAGCTATTTCGTCGTGCTGATGAACAACGACTCGACCCTGTCGGTGGTCGATCCGGTGGTGTCGATGGCCGGTGCCACCAGCACCTTTGCCAGCGTGATGCTGAAGTCACCCGGTGCCGACTGGGTGAGCTCCGACCGCGAGCGCCGGCTCTACGTGTCGATGCCGCGCGCCAACCAGGTGGCCGTGGTCGACACCGACGGCTTCAAGCTGATCGACAGCATCGACGCCGGCCAGACACCGGTGCGCGTGGCCCAGCAGCCCGACGGCCGCTACCTGTGGGTCGGCAACAACCCGAAGGACGACGCCGCCAGCGGCGTGACGGTGATCGACGTCGAAACGCGCAAGGCGGTGGGCTTTGTCGCCACCGGCGCCGGCCACCATGAAATCGCCTTCTCGGCCGACAGCCGCCAGGCCTTCGTCAGCAACCGCAATGCCGGCACCGTGACGGTGATCGACGTGGCCACGCGCAAGGTGCTCAAGACGCTGGCCACCGGTACGCAGCCGATCTCGGTGGCTTACTCGGCGCTGTCCAAGTCGGTCTATGTGGCCGACGGCAAGGACGGCACGGTGGCGGTGATCGACGGCGACAAGCTCGAGCTCAGCCAGCGCATCACGCTCAAAGCGGGCCTGGGTCCGCTGCGCGTCAGCCCGGACGGCCGCTTCGCGCTGCTGCTCAACCCGCGTCAAGACCTGGTGCATGTGCTCGACCTGTCCACCAATGAAGCGGTGCAGGACATCGAGGTCGCCGGCCAGCCGTTCCAGCTGATGTTCACCAAGACCTTTGCCTATGTGCGCTCGATGCATTCCGAGCGCGTGCGCATGATCACGCTGGCTTCGCTCGGCAAGGGCATGCAGCCGGTCGTGCAGAGCTTCGCTGCCGGCGCTGCCGCGCCGGGGCAGGGCGCCGGCAGCGCCATCGCCGACACGCTGGCCACTGCCGCCGGCGAAGGCACGGTGTTCGTGGTCAACCCGACCGACGGCACCACCTACTACTACATGGAAGGCATGAATGCGCCGTCCAGCAACTACCGGGTGCTTGGCTCGTCACCGCGCGCGGTGACGGTGGTCGACCGCAGCCTGAAGGAAGTGCAGCCCGGTGTGTTCGAAGGCCGGGTGCGCATTCCGGTGGCCGGCACCTACGACGTGGCCTTCATGATGCAGTCGCCGTCGGTGCTGCATTGCTTCAGCGCGACCGCAGCCGTCAATCCGGCGCTGGCCAAGGAACGCGAGCCGTTGCGCATGGAGTTCGAAACCACGCAGCGCCAGTTCAAGGTCGGCGAGACGGCGGCCATCCGCTTCAAGCTGATTGACGGACCCACCAACGCGGCCAAGGTTGGCCTCGAAAACGTCCGCGTCCTGTACTTCCAGGCGCCGGGCCGCCACCGCACCGAAGTGCCGGTGGTGGAAATCGGCGCTGGCGTCTACGAGGCTCGCGTGCCTTTGGTCGACGCCGGGGCCTGGTATGTCTATGTCGGCATGCCCGCCGAGAAGGTGGCCTATGGCGTGCTGCCGTTCTATTCACTGCAAGCCATGAGCAAGTCCGACCCCAAGTCGGAACTGTCCAGCCGCTGACCGCTGCTTGCCGCCCGGCCGCGCCCGAGCAGGCGGCGCCGGGCGCATGGCCACTGCCCAACCTTGCTTGATGAATCGGAGTCAGCGATGAAATCCACGCCCACTTTCGGCGGCCTGCGTGTCGCAGCCATGCTGGCCACTGCGGCCTGCGCCCTGGCCGGCGCGCCGGTGGCGGCCCATGATCAACACAGCCATGCCGGACACGATCAGGCTGCGGCCAAGCCGGTGCTGCCGCAGAGCGCGCGCATCAACCTGACCGACACCGTGCTGGTCGACCAGGACGGCCGCAACCTGCGCTTCAAGAGCGAAGCGCTTGGCGATCGCATCGTGGTTATCAACTTCGCGTACACCACCTGCACGACGGTGTGCCCGCTGTCGTCGGCGTCGCTGGCGCAGGTGCAGGGCAAGCTCGGCGACCGGGTCGGCCGCGACGTCGTCCTGGTCACGCTGACGGTGGATCCGCTGCGCGATACGCCGGCGCGCCTGAAGGCCTATGCCGGCAACTTGGGCGCGGGCGCGGGCTGGACCTGGCTGACGGGTCCGAAGCCGCAGGTCGACGACGTGCTCAAGGTGTTTGGCGCCTACAGCGTCAACTTCCTGGAGCATCCGCCGCTGGTCTTGGTGGGCGACGCCAGGAACGGCAAGTGGCTGCGCTTCTACGGCTTGCCGACCCCCGACCAGTTGGTCGATGCGGTGACGCAACTGTCCACCGCTCGCGTCAAGGCCGGCGCGGCCGGCTGATGGAGAACAACATGAAGCAATGGATCATCGCCGCGGCCACGCTGGTCGCGCTGCAGGCCAGCGCCGCGCCGTCGGAACACGCCGGTCACAATCATGCCGCTGATGCGTCGCAGCCGGTCGCTACGCCGGTGTCGCCGGCCGAAGCGCAGCGCGGCGGCCTGCAGGAGGCCGCCAAGTACTTCACCACCCTCGCACTGCGGACCCAGGAAGGGCGCAAGGTGCGCTTCTTCGCGGATGTGCTGCAGGGACGCACGGTGCTGATCAACGTGATCTACACCAACTGCAAGGACGCCTGCCCGCTGATCACCCAGCAGCTCAACGCCGTGCGCCAAAGCCTGCCAGCGGATGCGCTCGGCAAGCAGGTGCACTTCGTGTCGATCAGCTCCGACCCGGTGCGCGACACGCCGCAGGCGCTCAAGAAGTTCGCCAGGCAGCAAAGCGCCGATGTCGAGGGCTGGACCTTCCTCACCGGGCGCAAGGAAAACGTCGACACCATCCTGAAGAAGCTGGGCCAGTATTCCGAGACCATCGAAGGCCACTCCACGATGTTCATCGCCGGCAATGTGCCGGCCAAGCGCTGGAGCAAGATCCGCGCGAATGCACCGGCGCAGGCCATTGCGATGCGCCTGAGCGAGCTGGCTGCCCCGGCCGGCGCCGCCGAGCCGCCGTCGATGCGGCCGTGACCGGCCTGCGCCTCGCAGCGCCCGCAGTGCTGGCCCCGGTACTGGCCCCGGTACTCGCCGCACTGCTGGCCACACTGGTGGCCAGTACGGCGCTGGCCGATGGGCTGAGCGCCGATGAAGCGGCCGGGCGCCGCATCTACCTGCAAGGCGACAGCCCGAGCGGCGCGCGCATCGTTGCGCGCGTGGGCGTCGGCGCAGGGTTCGAGCTCAGCGGTGCCAGCATCGCCTGTGGCAACTGCCATGGCGAAGACGGCCGCGGCCGTGCCGAAGGTGGCGTCGTGCCGTCCAACATTCAGTGGTCCGAGCTGGTCAAGCCTTATGGCCATCAGCATGAGGACGGCCGGCGGCACAGCCTGTTCGACGAGGACAAGTTGCGTCGCGCGTTGGAGCAGGGGGTCGACCCCGACGGCAACCGGTTCGACTCGGCGATGCCGCGCTATTCGATGTCGGAAAAGGACTTCAGCTCGCTCGTGGCGTACCTGAAGAAGCTCGAAAACCAGCTCGACGTCGGTCTGGGCAGCGAGGTGATCCGGATCGGCACGTTGCTGCCGACGTCGGGCCGACTGGCCGGCCTGGGCGAGGCGCTGCGCAGCCTGTGGACCGCTTACTTCGCGTCGATCAACGAGCGCGGTGGCATCCATGGCCGCAAGCTCGAGCTGGTGGTCCAGCCGCTGCCCGAGGATCCGCAGCTGGCCCAGGCCAGCGCGCGCGACCTGATGACGCGCGGCACTGTCTTCGCTCTGCTGGCGCCGGTGTCGGTGGGCATCGAGCATGCGTTGTCGGATGCCGCAGCTACTGCCCAGTTGCCGGTGGTCGGACCGTTGACGCTGTTTCCAGAGGACGCGCGGGCGTCGAACCAGTATGTATTCCATCTGCTGCCGGGTATCGCCGAGCTGACGCAGGTGCTGGCCCGGCATGCCGCGCAAGAGCTCGCGCTGAGCGAACGGTCGCTGCTGCTGTGGCACCCGGATACGGCCGATGGCCGCGCCTCGGCGCAGGCGCTGGAGGCCACGCTGCGCCTGGCCGGCTGGCGTGCGCCGCTGGCAGTACCGTTCCTGCCGCGCGGCGCGTCGCACGATGCACTGGCCGCCAGGCTGAAGGAGCACGCCGTCGCCGCTGTGCTGCTGCTCGGCACCGGCGGCGACCTGTCGGCGCTGGCCGCATCAGCGTCGCGCATCGGCTGGGCGCCGCATCTGCTGGTGCCAGGCCCGCTGGCGTCGCGCGACATCGTGGCCTTGCCGGCGGCGTTCCGAGACCGCGTGACGCTGGCCTATCCGACCGCGCCCGGCAACCAGCGCAGCGAGTCCATGCGCGAGTTTGCAACGCTGCGGCAGGGCAAGGGCGAATTGCGCGCCTTTCAGCCGGCGCAGGTTGCCGCCTACGCGGCAGGCCTGCTGCTGGTCGAAAGCCTGAAGCGCACCGGTCGTGATCTGTCGCGCCGCAAGCTGATGGCCACGCTCGAAAGCGTGCAAAGCTTCGACACCGGCGTGCTGCCGCAACTGAGCTACAACGCCGACCGCCGCATCGGCTCGATGGGCGCCTACCTGGTGAGCGTCGATCTCGACGGCAAGGGCCTGCGGCCCCTCGGGGGCTTTCAACTGCCATGATCAAACTCGAGCTCGCGCTGCAAACCCGGTCGCGCAACGGGGCGCGCCTGGCCGCTCGCGGCTTGCTGCTGTTGGGCCTCGGCCTGACCCTGGCCGGCCCGAGCCTGGCGCAGCGCCAACTGGCCGCGCGTGTCAACGGCGTGGCGATCCCGATCGAGTCGCTCGACCGCCAGTTCGAGGAACTGCTGCACGAACGACGCATTCACATCGTCCGCCTGCAGGACCCGGCCAAGGCCAAGGCCATCAAACGCGAGGCGCTCGACAACCTGATCCGCATCGAGCTGCTGTGGCAGCAGGCCAGGACCGCCGGTCTGGCGGCCAGCGATGCCGAGGTCGACCGTGCGCTGGCCGATGTGCGCAAGGGCTTTCGCTCGCACGAGGCCTTCGTGCGCCGCATCGAAGCGCTGGGTTTCGACGAGAAATCGCATCGCGAACACACGCGCAAGATGATCTCGGGCGAGCGTTACGCGCAGCGCATCGTCGACCGCGAAGTGACGGTCACCGCGCAGGACATCGACGAGTTTTATGAACTCAATGCGCGGCTGTTCAAGCGCAAGGAGCAGGTCAAGATCCGGCAGATCCTGGTCGCCATGCCGGCGCAGGCCACGCCGGAACAGAAAGCGGCCGCCCGGCGCAAGGTCGACGATCTGCTGGCCAAGGCCCGTGCGGGCGAGAGCTTCGAGTCACTGGCGCGCCAGAACTCCGACGATGCCACCCGGCAATGGGGCGGCGAGCTCGATCCATTCAGCCGCGGCGAGCAGTCCGGAGCGTTCGAAGAGGCTGCATTCGCACTGACGACCGGTGCCATCTCGGAGGTGGTCGAGACCGCCGCCGGGCTGCATATCCTGAAGCTCGAGGAGCGCACCGCAGCGGCGTCGGTGCCGCTCGACACGGTGCGCGAGCGCATTCGTGGTCATCTGATGAACACGCGCGGCAAGGATGCGATCGCCAACGAAGTCGAGCAGCTACGGTCGCTCGGCAAGGTCGAGGTGCTGACCCCGCTCTGAGCGCAGGCAGCGGCCACCGGGCCGCGCCCCGAACGTGCGCCAACGCCGAAGCTGGCGCTGCGCTCGATCAGGGCCCGACCAGGATGTCCGCACCCAGCCAGGCCGGGTGGGTGGTCTGGCCAAGAATGGCGATCGTCACGCCGGGCGTGGTGTTCACGCC
>JANOJJ010000733.1:0-3311 GCA_031408155.1 Rubrivivax sp. | reverse complement strand
GTCGGACGTCTTCTTCGGCCGCGATCGGCAGATCGAAGAGCTGGGTCTTGAAGTCCTCGAGGCTGCCACCCGAGTACTCGACGCCGTCGTTGGCGAACTCGCTCTGGATCGCGGCGACCAGCGCACTGGCCGCCTGGTCGTCGCTGCTGCCGGGCTGGATCCACACCAACGGTGGCGGGCGTACGGCAGCCTTCATGGCGCCATGCGCGCGCTCGAGCTGCAGGCGGCTGTGTGGCGCGGCGTCCGGATCGTTGGATGCCAGCGGACTGACCAGGTGCACGCACAGCAGCGCCTCGTGCAGGTCGTCGGCAAGCTGCTCTTCGAGGTTGTCGGCATTCCACAGGTATTCGTTGCGCGGCACGACGAGGAAGCGGCGCTGCCGCAGGTCCGCGCGCAGGCGTTCGCGCTGCTGTTCCAGTTCGGGCGGCACGCGCGCCAGGAACACGCTGCCGCGCGCGGCCACCTGTTCCTCACGCGCAAGCTCCTCCAGGGCGAGCGCGATGTCCTGCGCCAGACGGCCCAGCGTGGCGTAGAAGTCACGCCGCTCGTCGTCGCCGCCGCCGGGCGTGAGCTCGCGCCAGTTCGGTGACCCCGGCGGGCTCCAGCGGAAGAAGTCATGCCGCTGCAGCGCGTTGACCTCGGGTGGCGGCGGCGCGTCGGGGCTCGAGGGCTGCTTGAACACCGGCACCAGCTTGTGCCCATCGTCGCGCTGCTCCTTCATGCAACGCAGGAACTCGTCGAGTTCCTTGCGGCACTGGTCGGACAGCATGTAGCTGCGCGAAAACAGGGCCAGGAACACGGCCGTGTTGCCGACCGCGTGGCGCAGCCGTTTGGCCCAATCGTCGCCGGCACTGATCTGGTCGACATCGCGCCAGACCTGCACCTCGCGTCCGAGCAGTTCGTTCAGGCTGGCGCGCAACTCGTCGCAGAACGCGTCGACCCAGCGGTCGTGCATCGCATTCGACGCACGCCGGTAGCTGATGAACAAATCGCTCTGGTACTGCGGCACGACAGGCAAGACGGATCCCCGGTCGGCGGCGCAGGACGTGGCCGCCCCAGCGCCGCTGCCGGCATCATAGGCGCGCCACCCGATGTCGGCAGTCGTCGTGCGGTGGGCAGCGCACGCCCCGAGCTGCGGCGCCCGCAGCGGCGCGACGGCCCCGACCGCACCGCGCCGGCTGACCTAAACTCGTCGGAATGAACCGGACAGTACATTCGGACCCGAAAGGGGCTGCGCGCACGGCGCCCAAGTCCGACCCCCGCAGCAACGACCCCGAGCGCACGATGGCCGACATCCTGCGAGTGGCGACGCGCGAGTTCGCCGAGAAGGGCCTGGCCGGCGCCCGCATCGACGTCATTGCCGAGGCCATGCGCACCAGCAAGCGCATGATCTATTACTATTTCGGCAGCAAGCAGGGGCTGTACGTCAAGGTACTGGAAGAGGCCTACCGGCGGATCCGCGCGATCGAGTCCGACCTGCAGCTGGACGACCTGCCGCCCGAGGACGCGCTGCGCAAGCTGGTCGGCTTCACGGTCGACTACCAGCGCGCCAACCCCGACTTCATCCGCCTGGTGATGACGGAGAACATCCACCGCGGCGAGTACCTGGCGCAAAGCCAGGCCATCCAGGGCCTGAACGTGCCCGCCATCGAGGGCCTGCGCCGGGTCTATGACCGCGGACTGGCCGGGGGCGTCTTCCGCACCGGCATCGACCCGGTGGACCTGCACATGTCGATCAGCGCGTTGAGTTTCTTCAACGTCGCCAACCGGCACACCTTCTCGCTCATCTTCCAGCGCGACCTGGAATCGAGCGCAGCACAGATCGCGCGCCGCGACAGCATCATCGAGATGGTGGTGCGCTTCGTGCGGCGTTGACGCCGGCAGGCTTGAACCGGGTCATCGACCTGCAGTGTGCGAGCAGGCGGCGAGCCGCAAGGCCCGGCATCACATGGCGGGTTTCTCCGCATTTCAAGAACTAACCAGTTCGTACAGCCTTCGAACCACGCCTGCACAGGGACAGGCCGTCTGGAGACAAGGTGACGCCGACACCCCCGTCCACACCCTCGCTGCTCGACCGTTTCTGCCGTCTGCTCGACCTGACCTCGGCGCTGGCCCTGGCGCTGATGGCGTTGATGGTGTTCGGCAACGTGGTGCTGCGCTACGCCTTCAATTCGGGCATCGCGGTCAGCGAAGAACTGTCGCGCTGGCTGTTCGTGTGGATGACCTTCCTCGGCGCGCTGGTGGCGCTGAAGGAAAACGGCCACCTCGGCACCGACATGCTCACTGCGCGCCTGGGCCGCACCGGCAAGCGCGTGTGCATGGGCGCGAGCCAGCTGTTGATGCTGGGCTGCACGGTGATGCTGTTCCAGGGCAGCCTGGCGCAGGTGAAGATCAACCTCGACGTCGAAGCGCCCGTCACGGGCGCGTCGATGGCCATCGTCTATGCCGCCGGCATCGCCTTTGCCGTGCCGGCCGTGCTGCTGCTGCTGCTGCAGTTGTGGCGCACGGTCAGCGGCAAGGTCAGCGACAAGCTCGGCGACGACGAGTTGGTGCTGGTGCAGGGGTCGCAAGACCTGGCGGCGCCGCAAACGCACGCTCGAGGAGATCGCAAGTGACCATCGCAGTCTTCCTCGGCACGCTGCTCGGCGCGATGGCGCTGGGCATGCCCATCGCCTATGCACTGCTGGTCTGCGGCGTGGCGCTGATGTGGCACCTGAACATCGTCGACGCGCAGATCCTGGCGCAGAACCTGATCAACGGTGCCGACAGTTTTCCACTGCTGGCGGTGCCCTTCTTCATGCTCGCCGGCGAGATCATGAACGTCGGCGGCCTGTCGCGGCGCATCGTCAACGTGGCGCTCACGCTGGTCGGCCATGTGCGCGGTGGCCTGGGCTACGTGACCATCATGGCGGCCGTGCTGATGGCCGCGCTGTCGGGCTCGGCGGTGGCCGACACCGCTGCGCTGGCCGCACTGCTGCTGCCGATGATGGTGCGCGCCGGCCACGACAAGGCCCGTGCCGGTGGACTGATCGCCTCGGCCGGCATCATTGCGCCCATCATCCCGCCGTCGATCGGCTTCGTGATCTTCGGCGTCGCCGCCAACGTGTCGATCGGCAAGCTGTTCATGGCCGGCATCGTGCCCGGCCTGATGATGGGCCTGGCCCTGGCCGCCACCTGGTGGTGGGTGGCGCGCGACGAGAACGTCACGCCACCGCCCAAGGCCTCACGCTCCGAGCTGGCGGCGGCAGTCAAGTCGTCGATCTGGGCCCTGTTCCTGCCGGTGATCGTGCTGGTCGGCCTGAAGATGGGCG
>JANOJJ010000456.1:0-10856 GCA_031408155.1 Rubrivivax sp. | reverse complement strand
CTGCGGCGAACCACTTCTTCGTCGTCGATCACCAGGATGTTGGCCTTCGCGTACATGGTCTGCCCGTTTCGTTGTCTGTTTTGCCTGGTGACGTATATGCATCAGTCATGCCAAGACCTCTGGAAGAAAGAAACCTCAGTTGAATCAATCACTTGCGCGAACATCGGCGTTCCCGGCGAGATTGGCAACGCGGTCGACGGCGCGCCGGGGTACAACTTTTTCAGGCAGGCCCGCCGCATGGGCCTGGATAACTCCAGCAATTTCAACGACTTGGGTTTGCGCGGGGGTGCCTGAGGGCGGTGTGCACCACCTGCGCGGTGTTCAAAGATCAGGCCATGGGCCGTGCGCACCGGATCGGCCAGCAGCGCCCGGTAACGGTCTACCGGCTGGTCACCGCGGGTTCGATCGAGGAGCGCATCGTCGCGCTGCAGCGCGACAAGCGCAGCCTGGCCGACGGCATCCTCGAAGGGCAGGACAATGCCGGGCCGATCGGTGCCGAGACCCTGCGCGAGCTGCTGCGCGATGCGTGACGGCAGCGCGTCGCTACACTGGCTGCCGTCCCTCCCGAAAGCCCGCCGAAAGCCCGTCATGGCCTTGCCCGCCCACCAGCCCACGCTCGCCGACTACCTGGTCTGGGAAGAGGTGCAGCCCGAGCGCCACGAGTTCTATCGCGGCGAGTTCTTCGCGATGGTGGGTGGGCGGCGCGTCAATGGATTGGTGACAGGCAACCTGTTCGCAGCCCTCAGGCAGCACCTCAAGGGCAGCCCCTGCCGCGCCTTTTTCGAAAGCATGAAGGTCCAGGTCGCCGACGATGCGGTGTTCTACCCCGACCTCTTCGTCACCTGCGACCCGGTCGACCTGCAGACCGAGGCCATCTTCCGCCGTCCGTCGCTGATCGTCGAGGTCCTGTCTGACAGCACACAGAGTTACGACCGCGGCCTGAAGTTCGCTGCCTACCGGCGCTTGAGCAGCCTGCGCGAGTATGTGCTTGTCGACCCCATGTCGCGGCAGGTCGAGGTGTTCCGCCGCAACGAACGCGCCTTGTTCGAACTGCACGACCAGACCGGCAGCGCCGAGCTGTACCTGGCCAGCGTCGAGCTGCACCTGCCGATGGACGAACTGTTCGACGGCCTGGATGCGGCCGACGCGGAGGCGGGCGTCAGCGCCTGACCACGCCGGCGCGCGGCTGGCCTTCGCGCGCCCAGGCCGGGCCGTCGAACCAGGGCTCGCCGCGCAGCGCGCCGGCCAGCATGTCCAGCGAGTCCAGACCCCAGAACACGCGAGCGTCGAGCTCGAAGCTGGGCACCCCGAACAGGCCACGCGCGATGGCTTCGTCGGTGTGCGCCTTCAGCGCCGCCTTGACCTCGGCGCTGGCCGGGTCGAGCGCGGGCGCCAACGCCGCCTGCAAGGCTGCCACGCGGTCGGGGTCGACGGCGTCGGCGCCGCCGCGCCAGACCTGCTGGAAGATCGCGTCGACGACGCTCCGGTTGGGCCCGCAGGCCACGGCCAGACGCAACAGCGGCAGCGGGTTGAAGGGGTGGCGCTGGGGGGTGTCCAGCGCGATGCCGTGCCGGTGCGCCAGCCAGTGCACATGGCGGAAGGTCCAGGCGCGCTTGGGCTCAATCTCGGCCGGGCCTCTCTGGCCGTGATGATGCAGCAGCCCGGCAAACAGCAGCGGCCGGTACTCGACCTCGTAGCTGCAGCCTTGCAGCACCTGCGGCAGCCGCTCGAAGGCGAGGTAGGCAAAGGGCGAGACGACGTCGAACCAGAAGGTGATGCGCTTCATCCTGCGGTCCTTTCGAGACTGACATCCGCCCGCTGCGCCCGGGTCCTGCGCCGCTCGGCCAGCCGCTCCCACACCGACGCCTTGGCCGCTTCGTCCAGCCGCGACCAGGCGCTGATCTCGTCGATCGTGCGCAGGCAGCCTTCGCACCAGCCACTGGCGGCATCCATGCGGCAGATGTCGACGCAGGGTGACGGCACGCCGGTGGTCGGCCTGACGGTCGAAGCGGGCGTCATGCGCGCGGCTCCTGCACAACGTCGGCCACCGGCGCGCCGGTCAGACCTTCCAGCTCTTGCGGCGACAGCCTGAACACGCCGTTGGGGTGCCCGGCGGCGGCCCAGATTTCGCCGAATCGGAACAGCTCGCGGTCGATCAGCGTGAGCGTTGGATGCAGGTGCGCCAGCGGCGGCACGCCACCGATCGAAAAACCCGTGCGCGTCTTGACGAACTCGGCATCGGCGCGCATCAGCGGCCCGGTGATCGCCGCGACCCGCTTGTCGTCGACCCGGCGGTCGCCCGAGGTCACCACCAGCACCGCCACCTGGTCCGACCGGCGCTTGAAGACCACGCTCTTGGCGATCTGCCCGACCTGCACGCCCAAGGCTTCGGCCGCTTCCTGCGCCGTGCGGGCCGAGACCTCGAGCCAGCGCGGCGGATGGGCATGGCCGCGTTCGGCCAGCGCCTGCGCCACGCGCCGGAAGCCCGCGGGCTTGTCGTCCATCGTCATGCGACCGCCACTGCGCGTTTGGCCAGCAGCGCACGGCTGACGCGCGACACCGGCGCTCGCCCCAGCAGGCCCGAGATGGCGGCCCCGGCGTCGACCAGCTTGTCGAGGTCGAGCCCGGTGTCGATACCCATGCCGTGCAGCATGAAGACCACGTCCTCGGTGGCTACGTTGCCGGTCGCGCCCTTGGCGTAGGGGCAGCCGCCCAGGCCGGCGATGCTGGTGTCGAAACGATGGATGCCCAGCTGCAGGCAGGCCAGGATGTTGGACAGCGCCTGGCCGTAGGTGTCGTGGAAATGGCCGCTCACCTCGGCCAGCGGGTAATGCTTCAAGGCGCGCTCCATCACCGCCTGCGCCGCCCGCGGCGTGCCGGTGCCGATGGTGTCGGCGATGCCGATGTGGTCGACGCCGATGTCCTTCATCAGCCGGACCACGCGTTCGACCTCATCGGGGCTGACCTCGCCCTGGTAGGGGCAGCCCAGGGTGCACGAGACCGCACCGCGCACCTTGACGCCGGCTTCGTGCGCCGCCGCCACCACCGGCCTGAAGCGTTCGATGCTCTGCTTGATTGAGCAGTTGATGTTGCGCTGGCTGAAGGCCTCGGTGGCGGCGGCGAACACGACCACCTCGTCAGGATGCGTCGGCAGCGCGGCCTGCAGGCCTTTCAGGTTGGGCGTCAGCACCGCGTAGCGGGCATCGCTGTGGCGCCAGAAGCCGGCCATCACCTCGGCGGCGTCGGCCATCTGCGGCACCCACTTGGGGCTGACGAAGCTGGTGACCTCGATCTCGCGGCAGCCCGCCGCGTGCAGGCGGTCGATCAAAGCGACCTTGTCGTCGGTGCTGACCGGCTGCGCTTCATTCTGCAGTCCGTCGCGAGGACCGACTTCGACCAGCGTGACTCGGGTGGGCCATTCGTTCATGGGTCTGTCCTCATGTCAACAAGCGCAGCAGCTCGGCCCCCTCGGCCACCTGGTCGCCGGCGGCGAACAGCAGTTCTTCCACCAGTCCATCGCGCGGGGCGCTGATGGTGTGCTCCATTTTCATCGCCTCCATCACCGCCAGCGGCTGGCCGCGGCTGACCTTGTCGCCGGCTCGGGCCAGGAAGCCGATCAGCTTGCCGGGCATGGGCGCGGTCAGGCGTCCGCCTTCGCCGGCATGTTCAGCGGCCTGGGCCAGCGGGTCGGTCAACGTGACCAGCGCCGAGCCCTGGGCTGCAAAGACGCTGTAGCGCGCGCCGCGCAGGTAGACCGTCAGCGTGTGGCGCGCGTCGCCCAGTTGCACGTCGTGCCGGCCCTCGGGTGTGCCCGGCAGCACCCGGTTGCGCAACGCCCAGCGCTGCTCGCCGATCTGCATCGTGGTGGCGCCGTCGTGCAGGCGCTGCATCACCACTGGCAGCGGCTGGCCCTGCAGGTCGAGGTCGAGCCGGCGCCGTGCACCGCCGTGCAGCCGCCAGCCGTCGCGGCGCGACCACGGGTCGGGGCCTTCAGCCGCGGCTTCGTCGGCCAGCACGCGCGCCACCACGCCGGCGGCGGCCAGCTCGGGCGGCAGCGGCGGCTGGCCGAACAGCAGCGGCCGTTCGCGCTCGATCAGGCCGGTGTCGAGCTCGGCATGGGCAAAGCTGTTGCTGCCCACCACGCGGCGCAGGAAGGCCACGTTGTTGTGCAGGCCCACCAGGTGGGTGTCGCGCAACGCGGCGTCCAGCCGCGCCAACGCCTGCGCGCGGTCGCGGCCCCAGACGATCAGCTTGGCGATCATCGAGTCGTAGAACGGGCTGACCGCATCGCCTTCGCCGAAGCCGGTGTCCACGCGTGGCTGCGTCTGGTCGCGCACGAAGCACACGTGCTCGGGCCAGCGCATCACCTGCAGCGTCCCGCTGGCGGGCAGAAAGTCGTTGTCGGGATTCTCGGCGCAGATGCGGGCCTCGATCGCGTGGCCGCTCGAGCTGACCTGCTCCTGCGTCAGCGGCAAGCGCTCGCCGCAGGCCACGCGCAGTTGCCACTCCACCAGGTCCAGGCCGGTCACAGCCTCGGTCACCGGGTGCTCGACCTGCAGCCGCGTGTTCATCTCCATGAAGTAGGCACGGATGTCGCCGTCGTCGAGTTCCTCGGCGACGAACTCCACCGTGCCGGCGCCGACATAGCCCACCGCCTTGGCGGCAGCGACCGCGGCGGCGCCCATCTCGGCACGGCGCTCGGCGCTCAAGCCCGGCGCAGGCGATTCCTCCAGCACCTTCTGGTGGCGGCGCTGGACCGAGCAATCGCGTTCACCGAGGTGGATGATGTTGCCGTAGCTGTCGCCGAAGACCTGGATCTCGATGTGCCGCGGCCGCGTGACATAACGCTCGACCAGAACGTGATCAGCGCCGAACGAGGCCTTGGCCTCGCGCTGGCAGCTGGCCAGGGCAGCGGCGAAGTGCTCGGCCTTGTCGACCCGCCGCATGCCCTTGCCGCCGCCGCCGGCGCTGGCCTTGATCAGTACCGGATAACCGATCGCGGCGGCCTCGCGCGCCAGCAGTGCGGGGTCGTTGTCCTGCCCGTGGTAGCCGGGCACCAGCGGCACACCGGCGAGCTCCATCAGCGACTTGGCCGCGGCCTTGCTGCCCATGGCGGCGATCGCGGCCGGCGGTGGGCCGATGAAGGTCAGGCCGGCGTCGGCGCAGGCACGCGCAAAGTCCTCGTTCTCGGACAGGAAGCCGTAGCCTGGGTGTACCGCCTGTGCGCCGGTGCTGCGTGCAGCGTCGAGGATGACCTGCCAGCGCAGGTAGCTCTCGCGCGGCGGGCTGGCACCGATGTGGACCGATTCGTCACAGGCGCGTACGTGGCACGCATGGGCGTCAGCGTCGGCATAGACCGCTACCGTCTGCACGCCCAGACGACGCGCGGTCGCTGCGACCCGGCAGGCGATCTCGCCCCGATTAGCGATCAGGATCTTCTTGAACATGCGCTTGCTCCATCGGGTCGAGCTCGCCTGCGTGCGCTGCGCGCAGCAGGCATTCTGGCTTCGCCGCAGCGGCCTGGCGGCCGTTGTCGCCCCGATTAGCGATCAGGATCGTGTTGAACATGGTCACCTCGTTGGATCTGGACGTGCCGCCCACACCACCGCATCGTCGACGGCATACAGCGCACAGGCTACGCCGCGCCTGCGTTGGCAGTTGCCCAGTGCGCGCCCGCTCGCCCAGTCGCCCCGGGCCCAACCCCAGGCACCGTTGGAACCGATGGCGAAAGCGCGCGGTGGCACGGCGGCCAGAAAATGGCGGTACCGATTGTCGATGGTCGCGCTCGACAGCGGGACTTTGTCGACCTCGTCGACGCGGGCGTGGCCGCTGGCGGTGGTCGGCCACCGCGGGTGCGCCGCGCCGAGCGCTTGCGCCGCAAGCCACGATTCGACCAGCGGCACCCACTGGTCCATGTCGGCGTTCATGCCGCCATGACCGTCATGACCCACGGCCGCCAGTTGGTGCAGCTCGACGCGCCCGCCGCCGTCGGCCCAGGCGGCGGCCCATTGCAGCGGCAGTTGCTCGCCCCAGTAGCGGTCGTTGCGCCAGTACAACCATAGCGTCGGCACCGAGGCGCTGGCGGCACGTGCCGACCACATCGCTTGCAGCCGGTCGGGTGCGCACGGAGCGCCAGGGCTGCGCTCGGGGCTGCCGCCGGCCCCGCCGGCGAAGTTGATCGCAGCGGCCAGACCGGGCGGCTGGCGTGCGGCGACCGCCAGCGCGGCCACGCCGCCGACCGACTGGCCGATGACCAGCCAGCGCGACGCATCGATCCAGGGCTGCGTTCGCAGCCGGTCGACGGCAGCCAGCACCTGATCGGCCGCGGCATCGGCAAGCACCTCGTAGCGCGGAGCGCTGCAGGGGCCTGCTGCCTCGGGGTCGAAATCGCCGAAGGTCGCCCCGTAGCCGATGCGGGTGGGCACCGCCACCGCAAAACCCTTGTTGACGAGGTAGCGGGCCAGCACCTCGAAGCGGGCACGGCCGCGCTGCCGGCGTTGCTCGCGCGAACCGCGGCCGTGATTCATCACGGCGAGCGGGAACGGCCCTGCGCCGGCTGGCCGGAACAGCGTCAGCTCGATCTCCATCGTGCGGCTGTTGCCCGCCCGGTCGCGCGCGCTCACCTCGAGGCGTTCGACCGTCTCGTGCAGATCCAGCGCCAACGGCTGCTCGGCATCGGGCGCGGCCGATGCCCCGGCCAGCACCAAGGCCAGCCCGATGGCCAGGCCGGCGCGCAGTCGTCGCCGACGGCTCATGCGCCGGCTCGCGACGGCTGCGCGGCAGATCGCATCGTCAGCCGCCGCAACAGGCCGCGCAGAAAGCGCGACAGGACCACGATGATCACGACCGCGAAGGCGACTGCCAGTGCCAGCGCGACGAAGAACCATTCGGGCTGCTGCCAGGCCAGGACCAGCATGGCAGGCACCGCGGCATCGCCGAGCAGCGACAGGCCGATGTTGGAGAACGGCTCGGGCGAGCTGTTGGCCGCTGCACGCGCGGTGGCTTTGGCGGTGTGCGCGGTGGCCGCCAGCGTACCGCCCAGCACGCCAGCCACGGTGGCCCAGGTCGCCGAGTCAGCACCGAACACGGCTGCCGCCAGCGCTGCCCCGGCGGGGATGCGGATAAAGGTGTGCACCAGGTCCCACAGGCTGTCCAGCAGCGGGATCTTGTCGGCGAAGAACTCCAGCGCCAGCATCAGGCCACTGGCGCCGAGCACCAGTGGGTGCTGCAACACCGTCAGGCCGTCCGGCAACGGCAGCCAGCCGGCCCAGCCGGCGATGCCGGTGATGAAGAGCACGGCGTACAGCCGCAGGCCGCTGGCCCAGCCCAGTGCGGCGGCGAGTGCGATCAGCTGGGTGGTGTCGAGTGCCTGCATTCAGTCCCTCCACGAAGGATCCCGTTTGCCGAGGAAGGCCGACACGCCTTCGCGCCCTTCGTCGCTGGCGCGGATGTCGGCGATGCGGCGTGCGCTGTCGTCGCGCAACGCGGCGTCGATCGGCCGCCCGGCCAGATCCTGCACCAGCCGCTTGCTGGCCTTGACGGCCGCGGGGCCATTGGCCACCAGCGCGACCACGATCTCGGTCAGCGTCGCGTCCAGCGCCTCGGGCGCAACCAGTTCGTGCACGAAACCCAGTGCATGCGCGCGTGCGGCCGGGAAGCGCTCGGCGGTGATGAAGAAGCGGCGCGAGGCCTGCTCGCCCAGCGCGCGCACGACATAGGGGCCGATCGTCGCCGGCAGCAGGCCGAGCCTGGCTTCGCTGAGGCAGAAGTGCATGCTCTCGGCGGCCACCAGCACGTCGCACGCAGCGGCCAGGCCGACGCCGCCGGCATAGCAGTCGCCATGCAGTCGCCCGACCACCGGCAGCGGGCAGCTGTAGATCGTCCACAACATCTCGGCCAGGCCGTCGGCGTCGGCCTTGTTCTGCGCCCAGCTGTAGTGACCCAGCGCTCGCATCCAGTTCAGGTCGCCGCCGGCGCAGAAGGCCTTGCCGTGCCCGCCGAGCACGATCGCGCGCAGCTGCGGGTCGGCGCCCAGGGTGCGAAAGGCGCTGGTCAGCTCGGCGATCACCTCGCTGTTGAAGGCGTTGCGCAACTCGGGCCGATTGAGCCAGACCTCGGCCACGGTGCGGGAAGGTCGGCGGATGTCGAGCGTGGTGGTCATGCGGTTCGTGTCTCCTGCACCAGCATCAGGGCCAGGTCGAGTTCGGGACAGGGTCGGCCGAGCGCGGTGAGCGCGGCCGTGATCTGGCCGCGATGATGCGTGCCATGGTTGAACACATGGGCCAGCGCGGCGGCAAACGGCAGCCTGACGAGTTCGCCGTTGAGGCGCCGGTACTCGATCTTGCCGAGCAGCCGAGCCTCGGGCCAGACCTCGATCAGCGGCAGCCAGGCCAGCGCGCCTTCGATCAGGCGCTCGCGCAGCACGGCGCGGTCGGGCTCGACCTCGGCGTCGAGCGCGGTCACGCTCGAGCTGCCTTCGGCAAAACGCCGATACCAGATCTCGTGTTCGCCCACCAGCAGGTGGTTGAGCGTGCCGTGCACGCTCTTGAAGACCAGACCCAGGTCGCGGCGGTACTCGACCACGGCCAGCGCAACGAGCGGGTCGAACAGCTCGCGCGTGGCCCACAGGTTGTAGCGCGCCAGCGTGCGCAGGTGTTCGCGCAACGGGGAATGGTCGAGTGGCTTTTCCATCACCACGCTGCGGTAGCTCTTGCCGGCCCACTGCACCTGCATCATGTCGACATAACCCAGGCTGCGGTAGAGCGCGCGCAGTTCGGTCGCCGGCTCGGCGGTGTCGAGCGACATGCGCTTGAATCCGCGCTCGCGGGCCCAGTGTTCGCACGCGGCCACCAGCCGCCGACCCAGGCCCTGGCGCTGCAGGTCGGGTGCGACCGCAAACTGATGGAAGTGCGCGCTGTCGCGGTCGCGGAAGGCCGGCACGTCGGCCGACCAGGGCGAGCTGACCGGGTCGTAAGGTCCGCACACGGTGGCAGTGCCGACGATGCGCCGGCGTTGCTCGGCGACCAGGCATTGGCCTTCGGCGATACGACGCTGCGTCGTCGCTACCGTCTGCGTGGCGGCGGTGAAGTTCATGCCGCGCCCGAGCAGCGGCGCGTAGGCCCGGTGCAGCAGGTCGGTCAGTCCGTCCAGCGAGTCGCGCGCGGCCAGCAGCCGAATCTCGACGCCGTACGCAGTGGCGGGCATGCTCAATGCCTCCAGACGCGCAGACCGCGGTGCGACTCGAAGGCGTCGAAGTCGCGGTCGTGATGCAGCAGCGCATAGTCGCGCTCGATGCAGTAACTGGCCACCAGCACATCGACCGGGCTGCGCACGGTGACGCCATGCGCGCGCAGGCTGCGGTAGTGCTGGGCGGCGGCGTAGGCCAGCGCCGGACTGCAGGCGGCTTCCACGCTCAGCGCTTCCAGCAGCAGGCGCGCCTGTCGGTGTTCGCGTTCGTGGCGAAAGCCGCGCAGCACCTCGAACAGCACCAGGTCGGGCACCACGACCCGCACCTCGCCGCGGTCGAGCAGGTGGCGCAACCGATCGCGTGCCGGCGTAGGCCGCGCGAGGAAGAAGTCGATCCAGACTCTGGAGTCAACGACGAGCACGGCGCTGTCCCGGCGCGACGTCCTGCGCCAGAACCACGGTCGCCGCCGACGCTTCGGCGGCGGGCCGGGTCGAGTCGATGCTGTCGTCGCCTTCCCACTTCAACTTGCCCTCCCACTTCAGGATCTCGCGATAGGCCGCCTGCCGCGCCAGCAGCCTGAGCCCGGCTTCGACTGCGTCCTTCTTGGTCTTGTACGGGCCGGCCTTCATGGCCTCGGCCATCAAGGCCTCATCGATGACGATGTTCGTGCGCATGATGTGTATGAAGTTGGTGCTACACGCACATCGTACGTCACATCCGGAAGACACCGAACTTCGGCCGATCGGGGATCACTGCGTTCAGGCTGGCCGACAGCCCCAGCGCCAGCACACGGCGGGTGTCGGCGGGGTCGATCACACCGTCGTCCCAGATCCGCGCGCTGGCGTAGTAGGGGTGGCCCTGGCGCTCGTACTGCTCGAGGATGGGTTGGCGGAAGGCGGCTTCTTGTTCGGCACTCCAGCTGCCGCCGCTGGCTTCGATGCCGTCGCGGCGCACGCTGGCCAGCACGCTGGCGGCCTGCTCGCCGCCCATCACCGAGATGCGCGCGCTGGGCCACATCCACAGGAAGCGCGGGCTGTAGGCACGGCCGCACATGCCGTAGTTGCCGGCGCCGAAGCTGCCGCCGATGATGACGGTGAACTTGGGCACCGTAGCGGTGGCCACCGCCGTCACCATCTTGGCGCCATGCTTGGCGATGCCGTCGTTGTCGCCCGTGCGGCCGACCAAGAAGCCGGTGATGTTCTGCCGGAAGATCAGCGGCACCCGGCGCTGGCAGCACAGCTCGATGAAGTGGGCGCCCTTCTGTGCGCTTTCGCCGAACAGAATGCCGTTGTTGGCGACGATGCCCACCGGCATGCCCTCGATGTGGGCGAAGCCGGTCACCAGGGTGGTGCCGTAGCGCGACTTGAACTCGTCGAACTCCGAAGCGTCGACGATGCGGGCGATGATCTCGCGCACGTCGTACGGCTTGCGCGGGTCGGCCGGGATCACGCCATAGAGCTCGGTTGCGTCGAACAGCGGCGCGCGTGGCGGCTGCAGCAGCATCTGCTCGGGCTTGCGCCAGTTGAGATTGCCCACCACCGAGCGCGCCAGCGCCAGTGCGTGCAGGTCGTTTTCGGCCAGGTGGTCGGCCACGCCCGACAGCCGTGTGTGCACGTCGCCGCCGCCCAGGTCCTCGGCGCTGACCACTTCGCCGGTGGCGGCCTTCACC
>JANOJJ010000454.1:0-2011 GCA_031408155.1 Rubrivivax sp. | reverse complement strand
CGGTCATCGTAGGTCTGACCGAGGTCTTTCTGGCGCTTTTGCAGGTCGGCCAGATCGCGCTGCAGTTGTTCGTCAGCGCCACGCAGTTTGGCCATGTCGCCGCGCAGCAGCTCGATCTTGTTACTCAGGGCGAGTAGGCTGCGCCGCAGCGCGGTGATCTGGTCGAGCAACTGCGCGTTGGCCGCAGCCAGCTCGGCTGTACGCACCTTTGACTGCTCTTCGCTGGTGCTGATGCGGGTGCGCAGGTCGAGGATGGCCTTGCGCGCCTCGTCGTCGTCGAACAGGCCAGCCCTTGCCGGCAGCAGCGCTGCGAGCAGCGGCAGGGCCAGCAGGGCACGGGACCCGTTGCGTAGCCGCATCTCAGGTGCTCCACCGCGGGTCGCGCGAGCCACGACACACGGATCCGGCGCCGGCGGACTCCCCCTGGGAGGGAGGCGACCGAAGGCCGCTTCGGGGGCGCAACATTTCAGCGGTCCTTCAACTCGGCGCGGCGGTTCTTGGCCCAGGTGGCCTCGTCGCTGCCCTGCGCGGCCGGGCGGTCTTCGCCGAAGCTCACCGCTTCGACCGGTGCCTGGCTCGCACCCAGCAGGGACAGCGACTTGACCACCGCTTCGGCGCGCTTCTGGCCCAGCGCCAGGTTGTATTCGCGGCTGCCACGCTCGTCGGCATGGCCTTCGACGACCATGCGGCGCTGCTTGCTGGCCGCCATCGCCTTTGCATTGTCTTCGACCACCGGCCTGAACTCGTCCTTGATGACGAAGCTGTCGAAGTCGAAGTAGACGATGCGGGCGATCTGGGCCGCCGACGGTGTGCTGGCGGCCGGCTGGGTCAGGTTGATCGTTGCCACGCTCGACTGCGGCGAGGCCGCCGGGCGCGCGGCCGGGGTTTGCGTCACGCCAGCCGACGCCACCGGTGCGACGGCGACGCCGGCGCGCGTCTCGACCGGCGCCGGGTCTGCCAGCTTGACGCTCGAGGCGCAACCGGCCAGCACTGCAAGCGCGGCTAGCGCGACGACGGTGGACGACGAAAGGGAGGTCTTGGGGGTCATCGGTATCTCCTGGGGCTGGGGGTAGGGAAGTGCACTGTGGCGCATCGAGGGCTGTGTGCGGCTCATTTGATGAATGGACCCCACGCCGGCTCGAGCATGTCCGCGCCACTGCTGACCAGGCGGGTCTTGATCTTGCCATCGAGCGTGGTCGTCATCAACACGTCGCGCCGGTTCTCGCGCGAGGTGTACACGATCAGCCGGCCGTTGGGCGCGAAGCTGGGGCTCTCGTCGTCGCTGGTGTCGGTCAGCAAGCGCGGGCTGCCACCGGCTTCGAGGTCGAGCACCGCCAGCTTGAAGGCTCCAGTACCCTGCCGCGCCACGTAGGTCAGCAGCTTGCCGTCGGGGCTGATGGCCGGACTGATGTTGTGGGCGCCGGCAAAGGTCACGCGCTCGGGGTTGCCGCCGGCAGCATTGACGCGGTAGATCTGCGGGCCGCCGCCACGGTCGCTGACGAAGTAGACCTGGCGCCCGTCGGGGCTGTACATGGCCTCGGTGTCGATCGCGCTGCTACTGGTCAGCCGGCGCGGCGTGCCGCCGTCACGGGACATCACGAACAACTGCGCGATGCCCGCGGTGGACAGCGTGACCACCAGTTCGCGGCCGTCGGGCGACCAGGCCGGCGCGCTGTTCGAGCCGCGAAAGTTGGCCAGTTGGCGGCGCTCGCCGCTCATCACGTTCTGCACCCAGACCACGGCCTTTTGCGTCTCGAAGGAGACGTAGGCCAGTTCGCGCCCGTCGGGCGACCAGGCCGGCGAGATGATCGGCTCGGCACTGGCGAGCGCCACCTGCCCGCCTTCGCCGTCGGCGTCGGTCACGTGCAGCGTGTGGCGGCGTCCGCTGCGCTCGACGTAGGCTATGCGGGTGGCAAACACGCCGGGCTCGCCGGTGATGGCCTGGTAGATCTCGTCGGCCACTCGGTGTGCGGCCAGCCGCAGGTCGGCAGCCAGCACCTGCTTGCTCTGG
>JANOJJ010000715.1:0-9956 GCA_031408155.1 Rubrivivax sp. | reverse complement strand
TGGCATCCTGGAAGTCAAGCAGCGCCAGATTCGCGTGCTCGACCAGAACGCCCTGCAGGGCCTGGTCAACGGCAGCAGCACCTGTTGATGCGGCAATGGTGCGGCACACGTGGCCGCACCCGCTGCCCACCCGCTTCAGCGACTGGTCGGCGTGGCCGCGTGATTGCGGGCCTTGATGGCCGGTGCATCGGAGCGGTTCGCAGCGGCTCTCTGCATGGACGCCGAATCGTCGACCAGAACGTCCGCGCCCCGGATGGCGATCACCGCGGTGACCGTGGCCGCAACGACCACCACCAAGGGACCACCGACGACGAGCCACATCATGCCGTAGCGCCACCAGGGGCTGGGTAGCGGCGGCTCGTTGCAGACCGGCAGGTCGTTCATGTTCGGCTCTCGCGGGATTTCAAGGCCTGGCGTGGATCAGCCGCGACGGCGTTACTTCGCAGCAACCGCCGCCGTCTGCGACAGGTTCCAGACGTAGGCACTTAGTACGTGGATCTGCTCGGCCGACAGGCGTTGGGCCTGCGCCGGCATCTGGTTGGTCTTGCCGTTGGTGATCATGGCCACCACCGCATCCTCACCCCAACCGTGCAGCCAGATCTTGTCTGTCAGGTTGGGCGCACCCAGCACCTGGCTGCCCTTGCCGTCTGGCCCGTGGCAGGCTGCGCAGGCGGCGAACTTGGCCTTGCCGAGCTGAGCCCCGACCGCGTTGTGCGGGCTGCCCGACAGGCTCAGCACGTAGTTGGCCAGGTTGCGCACGTCGTCAGCGGTGCCGACGGCAGCAGCCATCGGGGGCATCACGCCTTGGCGGCCGTTGCTGATCGTTTCCTTGATCTTGTCGTGCCCACCACCGTACAGCCAGTCACCATCGGCCAGGTTCGGGAAGCCCTTGCTGCCGCGCGCATCGGCGCCGTGGCAGCCGGCGCAGTTGTTAGCGAACAGCCGCTCGCCGATGGCCATCGCCTGGGCTTCCTTGGCCAGTGCCTCGGCTGGCAGCGAGACGAACTTGGCGTACAACGGCGCCATCGCCACGCGTGCCTTGTCGACCTCGGCTTGGTGCTGCCCCGCGCTGGACCACTTCAACGTGCCTTCGTTCGTGCCCAGCCCGGGATACAGGGCCAGGTAGACACCTGCAAACACGACCGTGATGATGAACAACCACACCCACCAACGCGGCAGTGGGTTGTTCATCTCACGCAGATCCTCGTCCCAGACGTGGCCGGTGGAGTTGTCGCTGGCCATGACCTGGCGCTTGCTGGCGATGGCCAGCAGCACGAGGCACAGCACGAGTCCGAGAATCGTGACCACCGCCACGAACAGCGACCATCCGCTGCTGACGAAATCGCTCATTGATTTTCTCCTGCAGGCTCTGTGGCGGCATCATCGTCCGCAAACGGCAGCTGCGCTGCCTCATCGAAGCTGCTGCTGTGGCGCCTGGACCAGGCCCAGACCATGATCCCGATGAACAGGATCAGGCCGAGCACGGTGGTCGCGGCGCGTGCATCGTTGATGTCCATGAGGGCCTCGCCGACTTACTTGACCGCGGTGCCGAGCACCTGCAGGTAGGCCACCAGGGCGTCGAGTTCGGTCTTGCCCTTGACGGCGTCGCCACCCTTGGCGATCTCGTCATCGGTGTATGGCACGCCGACCCTGCGCAGTGCCTTCATCTTGGGCGCCATGTCGGCAGGCTCGAGGGTGGCCCGCTCGAGCCACGGGTAGGCCGGCATGTTGGACTCGGGCACCAGGTCACGCGGGTTGATCAGGTGGATACGCTGCCACTCGTCGCTGTACTTGCCGCCCACGCGGTGCAGGTCGGGCCCGGTGCGCTTGCTGCCCCACTGGAAGGGGTGGTCATAGACAAACTCCCCGGCCTTGCTGAAGGTGCCATAGCGCAGTGTCTCCGCTCGCAACGGCCGGATCATCTGCGAGTGGCAGTTGTAGCAGCCCTCGCGGATGTACACGTCACGCCCGGCGAGTTGCAGCGAGGTGTAGGGCTTGAGGCCTGGTACCGGCTGTGTGGTCGAACGCTGGAAGAACAGCGGCACGATCTCGACCAGGCCACCGACGGCAACCGTCAGCAGGACCAGCACGATCATCAGGAAGTTGCTGGTCTCGATCTTCTCGTGACCGGCAGGAGCATGGGTCTGGGCCATGATTTGTCTTCTCCTGTTTCGGGTTCAGGCGTGAGCCGCAACGAGCGGGATCGGAGCAGCTTCAGCCTTGCCGCCTCGCACCGTCATCACCGTGTTCCAGCCCATGATCAGCATGCCCGTCAGGTACAGCAGCCCGCCGCCGAAGCGGATGGCATAGAACGGATACGTCGCCTTCACGCTTTCGACGAAGCTGTAGACCAGGGTGCCGTCCGGATTGACCGCGCGCCACATCAGGCCCTGCATCACCCCGGCGATCCACATCGCGGCGATGTACAGCACGATGCCGATGGTGGCGATCCAGAAGTGCAGTTCGATGGCGCGTGTGCTGTGCATCGCCGTGCGCCCGAACATGCGCGGGATCAGGTGGTACAGCGCGCCCATCGAGATCAGGCCCACCCAGCCGAGCGCACCGCTGTGCACGTGGCCGACCGTCCAGTCGGTGTAGTGGCTCAGCGCGTTGACGGTCTTGATCGACATCATCGGCCCTTCGAAGGTCGACATGCCGTAGAACGACAGCGACACGATCAGGAACTTGAGGATCGGGTCGTCACGCAGTTTGTGCCACGCACCCGACAAGGTCATGATGCCGTTGATCATGCCGCCCCAACTCGGCGCCAGCAGCACGAGCGAGAAGATCATGCCGATCGACTGTGCCCAGTCGGGCAGCGCGGTGTAGTGAAGGTGGTGCGGGCCGGCCCACATGTAAGTGAAGATCAGGGCCCAGAAGTGCACGATCGACAGCCGGTAGCTGTAGACCGGGCGGCCGGCCTGCTTGGGGATGTAGTAGTACATGATCCCGAGGAAGCCCGCGGTCAGGAAGAAGCCCACGGCGTTGTGCCCGTACCACCACTGCACCATCGCGTCCTGCACCCCCGCATAGGCCGAGTAGCTCTTGGTCAGGCTGACGGGGATGGCCGCGCTGTTGACGATGTGCAGCAGGGCCACGGTGAGGATGTAGGCGCCGAAAAACCAGTTGGCGACGTAGATGTGTCGCACCTTGCGCATCCCGATGGTGCCGAAGAACACGACCGCGTAGGACACCCACACGATGGCGATCAGGATGTCGATCGGCCATTCGAGTTCGGCGTATTCCTTGCCCGACGTGATACCCAGCGGCAAGCTGATCACGGCCAGCACGATGACCAGGTTCCAGCCCAGGACAGTGAACATGGCCAGGGCCGGTGCGAACAGGCGCGCCTGGCTCGTTCGCTGCACCACGTGGTACGAAGTGGCGAACAACACGCTACCGCCGAAGGCGAAGATCACTGCGTTGGTGTGCAGCGGGCGCAGTCGGCCATAGCTGAGGTACGGGATGCCGAAGTTCAGCTCGGGCCACGTCAGCTGGGCCGCGATGATCACGCCGACCAGCATGCCGACGATTCCGTACACCACTGCCGCCAGCGCAAACCAGCGCACCGGCGTGTCGAAGTAGACCGGCGCTCCAGGTACAGCCTTACTTGTCGTCATTCGACATATCCTTATTTTTTAGTAGGGGATTGCGGGAATTCTTCGGCAATGGCATGACCGCGGCCTTGATTGTCTTCAATACCGACTGTGTCGAGGTCCAGTATCCGCTCTCCCTCGCGCTCGAGGTCCTCGAACTGACCACGGTGCACGGCCCAACCGAACAGGGCCAGAATCAGCAGGATCAGTACTGCCGACAGCGGAATCAGCAGGAACAGGATGTCCATCTGGACCGGCTCAGCGGGCCGCGCGCAGGGCATTGAGGATCACGGCCATCGAACTGGCGGCCATGCCCAGGCCGGCGGCCCAGGGCGGCAACCAGCCGACGAGTGCCAATGGGATGCACGCGGCGTTGTAGCTTGCAGCCCAGACCAGGTTCTGCCGCACGATGCGCATCGTGCGTCGCGCCACCCGGTGCGCATGCACCAGATCGGCCAGGCGGTTGGATGCGATCACGGCGTCGGCCTGGCTGCGCGCAACGAGCGCGCCCTGCCCCATCGCCAGCGAGACATCGGCTCGCGCCAGCACCGGGGCGTCGTTGACGCCATCGCCGACCATCGCGACCTTGTGGCCGGCGGCCTGCGCCGCAGCCAAGCAGGCCAGCTTGCCTTCGGGCGTGGCTCGAGCGACAACGTCGGTCATGCCCAGGCGCAGCGCCATCGCATCGGCGCGCGCCGCATCGTCACCGGTCAGCAAGGTCAACTGTAGGCCAACCGCCTGTAGATCGGCCACGGCCTGCTCGGCGCCTTCACGCAGCGCTTCGTCGAACACGAAACCCGCTTGCAGCACACCGTCGCGGGACAACCAGACCCGCGCGTCGCATGCGGGTGAGGACGCGGGTTCGGCCGCGTGACCGGCAGCCCAGGACCACGATCCCAGGCGCCAACGGCAGCCCTGTTCGTCCCGTGCCTGCACACCCTGCCCGGCCTGTTCTTCGACTGCATGCCAACGCCGCTCGGTGACCGCCACGTCCCCCGAACCGGCCATCGCCCGCTACACGGGATGCTGCGACCAGTTGGCCAGCGAGGCGGCAGCCGCCCGGCGGCCTGCGGCCGGTGCGACGGCCGACGGCGGCGCCACCACAGCGCGCAGCAGCAGTCGGTCGTCGGTCAGCGTGCCCGTCTTGTCGATCAAGACACGGGTCACCATGGCCAGTCCTTCGATCGCCTCCAGCCGCTTGAAGATGACACCGCGCCGGGCCAGACCACCGGCAGCGGCGACCAGGGCCGCCGGCGCTGCGAGTGAAAACGCGCATGGACAAGTCACGATCAGCACCGACACCGCCACCCAGACCGCGCGCGAAGGGTCGATCACGCTCCAGACTCCTGCAGCGATGGCTGCCAGCCCCAGCACAGCCCACAGGAAGGGCCTGGCCCAGCGGTCGGCCACCCGGGCACCCGCAGGTCGCTGACCGAAGGCCTCGCGCATCATCGAGACGATGGCCTCGTAGCGCGTATCGGCGCCGACCCGGTCGACGCGCATCACCACCGGTGCGGCGACATTGATGCTGGCCGCTACCACCGCGTCGCCGGCGTGTCGCGGCAGCGGGTCTGACTCGCCGGTGAGCAAGGCCTCGTCAACCCGCGTCGCACACTTCAACAGCACGCCGTCGGCTGGAAAGGCCTGGCCGACGGCTACACGCACCTCGTCGCCGGGCAACAAGCGACGCACGCTGACGGTCTCCCAGCGGCCGTCCACGGTACGTCGCTCGGCGCTGTCGGGCATACGCGCCAAAGCTCGCTCGAGTTCCTCGGCCGCGCGGTGTCGCGCGCGCAGTTCCAGCAAGCGCCCGGCCAGCAGGAAGCTCAGGAACATGGTCAGCGAGTCGAAGTACACGTCGTGACCGAACACCCCTTGCGGATCGAAGGTGGCACCCATGCTGGCGACGAAGGTCACCAGCAGCGCCAGGGCCACCGGCACGTCCATGCCGACATGCCTGCCCCGCAACTGGTGCCAGGCGGCGCGGAAGAACGGACCGGCGGCGAACCACATCACCGGCAGCGTCACGACCCAGCCACCCCAGTTGAGCAGTTGGCGCAGGTCGGCGGCGAGCTCGCCATCGGCGGCCAGGTAGCTCGGGGTGGCGAACATCATGACCTGCATGGCGCAGAAACTGGCAACGAACAGTCGCCACAAAGCCGCGCGCTGCTCTCGTCGGCGCAGGTCGTGCGCCGCTGCAGCAGCATCGGGCACGGCGTCGTAGCCGGCGTCGCGCACCGCATCGATCAGACTGGACAAACGCGTGCGTGACGCATCCCAACGCACCGTGGCGCGCTGCGTGGCGGCCACCACGCTGGCCTGCTGCACGCCGCCCACCGCCTGCAAGGCCTGTTCGATCAGGCCAGCGCAGGCGGCACAGTACATACCCGACAGCTGCAGGCAAGACTCGAGCAAGGGCTGCCCCCCGGGCCCGGCCACCGGGCGCGTGCATTGCTCGAGCTCAAGCGGATCGTCGAGCACGGCGGCTGCAGATCCGGTCCCGATGGCTGGGTCAATGATGGTGGCGGCAGCAGGCATGGCAAGCAAGGCGAGGGCCTGACTGGTGCCCCCCGATAATGTAGGGAGCTGCCCTGAGGCGACGCATGATCGATATCAAGTCCATTCTCTGCAAATTCGCTCCGGCCGTGGTCGTCGCGGCGCTCGCCATGGACGCCTGCGCGCAGGACGCTCCGCAGGCGAGGCTCGACACCATTGACCTGACGGCCGGCATGCACCTGATCCGCGCCGAGGTGGCCCAGACCGCGGTCCAGCAGGCGGTCGGCATGATGTTGCGCAAGGAGATGGGCGCCAACGAGGGCATGCTGTTCGTCAATGGCGATTCGAGCCCGCGCTGCTTCTGGATGCGCAACACGCTGATCGCGCTGAGCATCGCCTTCATCGACGACGACGGCACCATCGTCAACATCGCCGAGATGCAGCCGCTGAACGAATCAGCGCACTGTTCGGCCAAGCCGGTGCGCTTTGCGCTGGAGATGCGCCAGGGCTGGTTCGCCAAGCGCGGCATCAAGGCCGGTTTCAAGCTGCGTGGCGCGCCGTTCCGCGGTTGAACCGTCATCCTTGCCCGCCAGGGACGACGGCAACGAGGATCAGGCCAGCAGCCTGAGCACGAGGCGCATGCCGACCAGGCGCGGCAAGCACTCGGGTATGAGCGTGCCGCCCAGCTGATCGGCGAGTTCGCGTGCGATCGCCAGCGCAGGAACGGCTCGACAAGCCGGCCACGATCGACTCCTGGGTGACCGCACGTCCGGCCTTCTTGCATCTGCAGTTCGGTCAGCGCCTGATCATCGTCGACCAACCGGGCGCGCATCGCGCGTCGCTGGTCGAGCAGTGGCGCTCAGGCGAAGTTCGCAGCCGCGAAGTCCCAGTTCACCAGCTTGTCGAGGAATGTCTCGACGAACTTCTGGCGCAGGTTGCGGTAGTCGATGTAGTAGGCGTGCTCCCACACGTCGACCGTCAACAGCGCCTTGTCGGCGCTGGTCAGCGGGGTGCCGGCAGCGCCGGTGTTGACGATGTCGAGACTGCCGTCGGCCTTTTTCACCAGCCAGGTCCAGCCCGAGCCGAAATTGCCGACCGCCGATTTGACGAAGGCCTCGCGGAAGGCTGCGTAAGGGCCCCACTTGGCGTTGATCGCTGCTGCCAGCGCGCCACCGGGCTCGCCGCCACCGGCGGGCTTCATGCAGCTCCAGAAGAACGTGTGGTTCCAGATCTGTGCGGCGTTGTTGTAGATGCCGCCCGTGGCCTTGCGCACGATGTCCTCGAGCGACAGGGCTTCGAACTCGGTGCCCTTCTGCAGGTTGTTCAGGTTCACCACGTAGGCGTTGTGATGCTTGCCATGGTGGAACTCGAGCGTCTCTCGGCTGTAGTGCGGCGCAAGCGAATCGATGGCAAACGGAAGGGCAGGCAGCTTGTGTTCCATGATGGTTCCTTGGATGTGGGGCGGCGGCCTCTGCGCAACGGGTCACAACGGGTCGCAGCGGGCCCGGATTCTAGGGCCCGACGCGCAATGCCATCAATGATCCGGGACATCGCCGGCCGGCCTCCTACGGCTTGGCCGGCGTCTCGATCGCCTCAATGCGTGCCCGTGCCGCGCCGTCGGCCCAGATCGCACGCACGTCGACCGGCGGATGCAGTGCAGCGACCGACACCACGGGCCGCGCACAGGCATCCTCGACCCAGACGAACCCGCGGCTGAGAACTGCACGCGGGTCCAGTGCGTGCAGGCGGTCACCCTGAGCGTGCAAGCGTGCCGCCGCCAGGCTCAGTGGCAACTGGGCCGTGCGTCGCAGGCGATCGGCACGCTGCATCAAGTCCTGCTGGCGGCGCGGGCCCTGCGCGCGCAGGGCGGCGCACATGCGCAGCGCCAGGCCTTGCAACTTCTCGCTCTGGGCCGACACCGCCGCCGCTGCCGGCCCCAGGCGTAACGCGGCGCCGTCCAGCCGCTGGGCCTGGCGTTCAATCTGGCGTTGGACCGACCGGCGCAAGACGGCGTTGCGGTATGTCAGCGCATCGAGCAACTCGGTTCGGGCGGGCGCAGCCAGCTCGGCCGCAGCCGTCGGCGTGGCTGCACGCAGGTCGGCCGCCAGGTCGGCCAGCGTGACGTCGGACTCATGACCGACACCGCAGACAACCGGCCGCGCACAGGCCACGATGGCGCGCACCACCCGCTCGTCATTGAACGACCACAGATCCTCCAGCGAGCCACCGCCACGGACCAGCAGCACCGTGTCCACCTCCGACAGGCACCCTGCCCGCTGCAAGGCCGCAGCCAGCGCCGCCGGTGCATCGGCCCCTTGAACGAGGCTGGGCACGAGCACCAGCTCGACCTGCGGCGCTCGGCGCTGAAAGGCCGTCATCACGTCGTGCCAGGCCGCAGCGGCCGGCGACGTGACGACCGCGATGCGGCGCGGCATGCGCGCGAGCGGCCGCTTGCGCGCGGCGGCGAACAGGCCCTGCTGCTCAAGGCGCGCACGCAGGCGCACGAACTCTTCGTACAGTGTTCCGGCACCCAGCCGGCGCATCGCTTCGACGATCAATTGAAGCTCGCCGCGCGGCTCGTAGACGCCGATCCGTCCACGCAGCTCGACCTGCATGCCATCACGGGGATCGAAATCGAGCAGCGAGCCCGCGCGGCGGAACATCGCGCAGCGCAACACGGCCGCCGAACCCTCGGCGTCCTTCAGCGAAAAGTAACTGTGCCCGCTGCTGGCGCGGCTGTAGCCCGAGACCTCGCCGCGCACGGCCACCCCACCGAAGCGCGCAGCCAGCGCATCGCCCGCAGCCAGCAGCAGCGCGGCCACACCCCATACCGGGCGCGCCGGCAACGGCAGCGGACGCTCAAAGTCGGCCACGGCCCTGTCCCTGCAGGCGCAAGTACTCCACAGGCCGCATGGATGCTGCTCGCGCCGGCAAGTTTGCCGTCATGGACTCACAACGCCCGCGCAAGTTGTTGAATTCATTCGATAAATAGGTGATGAAAAATGCAGCAAAGCGGGTCACGTCGCGCCCCTGGCGTGTTTGTCGCCCCAATCAACCGGCTTACCCACAATGTTGTCCACAGCCGCACTGGAGATCCTGGCTGGCGGCGTCACAAGGCGAAACGCGGCCGGCGAAAGGCATGGTCGATCGGCCATAATGAGCCCCGCCTTCGAGTCCCCGGCCGCAACCGATGAGGCTCGCCGATCCGCCCGCTACGCTCAACGGCATGGCCGGCTTCCAACTCTCGACCTCGATCCAAGACCTTGTTTTCCATCATACAAGCGGCCGGTTGGCCGATCTGGCCGCTGCTGCTGTGCTCGGTGGTGGCGCTGGCGCTGATCATCGAGCGGCTGTTTCACCTGCGAGAGAACCTGGTCGCGCCGCCGCGTCTGATCGACGAGGTGATCGGCGTGATGCGCCAGCACCTGCCTTCGTCCGAAGTGATCAACAAGCTCGAAGCCAACTCGGTGTTGGGCAGCGTGCTGGCCGCCGGCGTACGGGCCGTGGTGCTCGACCCGCGGATCGGTGAGGACACACTGCGCCAGGCCTTCGAAAACGCCGGGCGCCGGGCCGTGCACGGCCTCGAGCGCTACCTCAGCGCCCTGGGCTCGATCGCTGCCGCGGCACCCCTGCTGGGCCTGTTCGGCACGGTGGTCGGCATGATCGAGATCTTTGGTTCACAGGCGCCCACGGGCGGCTCCAATCCGCAACTGATGGCGCATGGCATTTCGGTGGCGCTCTACAACACCGCCTTCGGGCTGATCATCGCCATCCCGTCGCTGATGTGCTACCGCTACTTCCGCACCCGCATCGACGAATTTCAACTCACGATGGAACTGGCCGCCGCACAGTTGCTGCCCCAAC
>JANOJJ010000651.1:0-7189 GCA_031408155.1 Rubrivivax sp. | reverse complement strand
TGCCAGCTCCGCGTCGTCTCCCCCGAGCAGCTCCTGGGCGAGCTCCTGCGCCGCCTGCACGAGCAGCGGCTCGAGCTCGAGCGTCGCCAGGCTCCTTCTCGAAGCCCTTGGCCAAGTGGCGCAACACGTTTTCGGTGTTGTCGAGCGCCTTGTAGTAGCCGCTCATGCTGCCCTTCATGCGCTTGCCGATCTCGATCAGCGTATCGCCGAAATACTTGGTGTCGTGCAGCGGCTTGATCGCCGGCGTGCGCAACTGCGTCAAGGGGTAGCCCTGGAACGGATAGGTCGGTGCGTCCTGCAGGCGCTCGAGGTAGGTGTGGTCGGGCAGGAGCAGGTCGGAGTAGACCGAGGTCTCGCTCGGGAAGGGTGAGGTGTCGATGACGAACACCTCCTTCATCATCTTTTCCCACTCGTTGGCGTTGGGCGCCGAGAACACCGGGTTGGTCATGTAGAACATCACCGTGTCGAGCTTGTAGGGCTTGCCCGCCAGATGGTTCTTCGGGATCTCCTGCATCATGTTCTTGGCCAACGGATAGCCGTCGGCATGGCCCTTCAAGTCGATGCGAGGCGGCTTCTTGCGGTCGTCGGACTTGGCGTAGTCGTCCATGAACTCGTCGTCCTTGACCGGCATGCCGCCATAGGGCACGCCCATCTGGTAGGCCAGGCCGCCTTCGGCGAACAGCGAACCTGACAGCGCGTTGAGCGCGTGGATCGCCATCGCGTTGTACAAGCCATTGCTGTGCGTGTGGGCGCCGCGCTCGAAGAGGGCGATCGCCGGCCGCGTGCTGCCGAACTCGCGCGCGGTGGCGACGATGTCCTTCTCGGCCAACGTCGTGACGCCGGCGGCCCATTTCGGCGTGCGGTCCTTCAACTCTGCGTTCCACCATTCGATCAGGCCACTGACCCACTTCTGGTTGAAGGCGGCGGGTTCGATCTGCTGGCCGGTCTTGAACTGATTCACGCCGTCCTTGAAGTCGCCGACAAAGCTCTTCTCCCACAGGCCTTCGGTCAGCATCACGTGGGCGATCGCCAGCGCCAGTGCGCCGTCGGTGCCGGGCTTGAGCATCAGGCCGCGGTCGGCGGCTGACAGCGTCTGGTTCATGTGCACGTCGACCGCGGTGACGCGCGTCTTGGGCGACTTCTCGCCGCGGATATAGCCCCAGACCTGCATGTTGTTGTTGTAGGGCCGGAACGACTCCAGGAAGTTGGCCCCGAACATCAACAGGTAGTTGGCATTGCGGTAGTCGTAGGAGTTGTACGAGGCGTTGCCGTCGGCGGCCTGCTTGGCCAGCACCGAGCCGTCCGAGCACAGCGAGGAGTGGCCGATGGCCACGTTGGGCGAGCCGTAGAGCTTGCCGAAGGTGCCTTGCAGCCCGGCGCAGGAGGCACCCCAGCCACGGCCGTAGAGCAGCGCGAAGCGGTGCGACTCGTTCTTCTCGCGCAGCGTGCCCAGGCGCGCGGCCACGGTGTTCAGCGCCTCGTCCCACGAGATCGGCACGAACTTCGGATCCTGGTCGCGGCCCTTGTTGGGGTTGGTGCGCTTCATCGGGCCCTTGAAGCGGTCCGGGTCGTAGAGGATGTAGGTGCCCAGGTGGCCCTTCGGGCACAGCTTGCCGTTCGAGATCGGATGGTCCGGGTTGCCGTAGATGGCGTGCACGCGGCCGTCGGTGGTGGAGACATCGATGCCGCAGCGCGCCGGACACTGGGCGCAGATGCTCTTGTTGACCACCGTCTTGCCGCCGCCGGCGGCTTTGGGCGCCGCCGTCTGCGCCTGTGACAGTGTGGAAAGGCCGGTCAGGTGCCCGACGCCGACCGCGGCACCCGTGGCACCGCTGGCCTGCATGAAGCGGCGGCGCGATGTGGTTGTCTTCAGAATGCTCATCGAAGCTCCTCGTTGAGAAATACCCCGGTCCCCGGGGTCAAGGTCTTGCAGCAAACAAGGTCTGGAACGCCGAGCGGGCCAGGTGCGCGGATTTCCGGCACTGCCCGCAGCGTGTTTGTGTCTCGTCATCGTTCAGCGCGAAGCGCGTGCCGCAATCGGTGCAATCGCGCTGCATGAATCCGGTCAATGGCCGCCGCCCACGGCCCACCTCGCCGCCGCCCCAACGCACCTGCAGCGCGTGTTGCGGGCACACCGCTGCGCAGTGGCCGCAGCCGATGCAGGCCGCGTTGTCGAACGCGATGCCCATGCGCGCGGCGTCGTCGTCGCGGTAGCGCACCAGCGCGCCGGTCGGGCAGGCCGAGGCGCAGACACGGTGGCCGCGGCAGGCGGCGGCGACCTCGAGCCGGTGGAACAGCTATGCCGGCATGCGCCCGCCATGGCGTGCGACCAGCACCTGCAGCGCGGCGATCGCCTGCTGGCGCTCGGTCGAGGGTTCGCTGGTCGCCGCTGCGCAGTCGTTGCGCGGCACCTCGCTCCACGGGCGCGCCAGCGCGGCGAAGAAACCGCGCCGCGCGCGGCCCTGTTGCTGCATCGGGTCCACCGCAGCGTGGCCGGCGCTCGCCACGCGCTCGATGACCGGCAGCGCCGAGGCGGGCACGCCGGCCTCGGTCATCAGCGCGGTGACGCGCTGCAGCGTGGCGCGCGCCGGGTGCTCTGCACCGCCGCTCTGGCATGCCGCGCACAGGCCGCGGTCGACCAGGACCACGCGCGGGTCGGTGCCATGGGCAGCGATGGTGCTCAGCGTCAACAGGCGCGCCTCGGACAAGCCACCCAGGCAGGGCACGCGCAAGCTGCCGCCGTCAACGAGCGGCGCACGGTGGCAGTCGATCGTCACGGCACCGTTCATCGCGCGCAGCGGCTGCGCGGTGGCATCGAATCCGTCGACCGCCAGCGCGCCGGTGGGGCAGGCGACCTGGCAGCGACCGCAGCCCGTGCAGCTTGCACCCAGCTCGAGACTCTGCGGGCCGGCCTGGATCGCATGCGCGGGGCAAGCCACGGCACAGGCACGGCACTCCGCCAGGTGGGTGCGCAGGCGCAGGCAGGCACCGCGGTGGATGGCCACCGGCGCACGCGCCGCCAGCGCTTCGAACCGCCCGATGCGGCGCGTCGACGACGCGGCAGTGGCGTCGTTGGGCGTCGATATCGTGGGCTGGGCCATGACCCAGGCATCTGCAGGATGTGGGCCAACCCGGGTAAGCACCAAGGCCCCGAGCAATGGACCATCGTGGTCGGCGTGCATCGGTTACGCGTCCGTAACATTGCTGCACTGCATCGGGTTACCGTTTGGTGACGCGCCTGCCGGCAGCTCCGACACAGCGGCCGATGCAAGGGTCGGCGCGCAGTGCCATGCGCGGAGTCGACACCTAGAATCGACCGGGCCGAGCGGTCTGCAACCGCTGTTTCCCTGCCCGATGAGCCTGCTGTCCCGACGATCGATCCTGGCCTGTGCACTGCCGGCGGCAGGGCCCGGGTCGGCGCGCGCGGACGACCCCGTTCCGGCGCTGCGCGTGGGCCTAACGCCGGTGTTCCTCGACAACCAGGTGGCGTTCCTCAGCCTGTGGCGCAGCTACCTGCAACTGCACCTGCAGCGACAGGTGCAGTTCGTGCAGCGCGGCAGCTATCGCGACGTGGTGGCGCTGTTGCAGCAGGGCCAGCTCGATTTCGCCTGGCTGTGCGGCTATCCGTTTGTGCGCAACCTGCGCAGCATGAAACTGCTGGCCGTGCCGCTGTACCGTGGCCAGCCGCTCTACCAGTCGTACCTGATCGTGCCCTCTGGCGACACCACGAGTTCGTCGCTGCTCGATTTGCGTGGCAAGGTGTTCGCCTACTCCGACCCCGACTCCAATTCCGGCTGGCTGTTCCCGATGTACTCGCTGCTGCGCCTGCGCGAGGTACCGAGCACCTTCTTTGCCAAGACCTTCTTCACCTGGGGTCACCGCAAGGTGGTCGACGCGGTGGCCGTCGGCCTGGCACAGGGCGGGGCGGTGGACGGTTATGTGTGGGAAACGCTGGCGCTGCTGCATCCCGAGCTGACGGCGCGAACGCGCATCGTCGAGCGCTCGCCGATGTTTGGCTTTCCGCCCTTCGTCGCGCGCGCATCGATCGGTGGCGGCGACTTCGCGGCCATGCAGTCGGTGCTGATGCGCATGGCTGGCGATGCCGATGGCAAGACACTGCTGCAGCGCCTGAATATCGACGGCTTCGAGCCCGGCACGGCGGCGCTGTTCGACAGCGTGCGGGCGATGTCGCGACTGGTCGATGCGACGTGAACTTCGTCTACGACCTCAGCCTCGTCTACAAGACGCCGCTGCGCATCAGCGTGCTGGTGATCATCACCGCCGTGCTGGTCACGGGCTCGCTGGTGCTGCGCGAACGTGATGAGTTGCGGCGCGACCTGATCGGGCACTCCGAAGGCGTGGCGCGCGTGCTGGCCACGACGCTCGTCGAGTCGATCGTGCACGACGACGCCTGGCGCGCGTTCGAGATCATCAATGCGCCGTTCCACAAGCTGTCCGGCGATGCGGCGGCGCAGGCCGCCGAGCTCGTGATGCTGCTCGATGCCAGGCACATGATCTACGTGTCCACGCGCCCGACCGTGTACCCGATGCTGGCCAACCCGGCCTACATCGACCCGGAATATGCGAGCGTGCAGAAGGCCGTGGCGGATGCGGCCAGCGGCGAGCCGACGGCGATCGTGACGCCCCTGTCGGGCAAGCTCTACATCGTGCTGCCGATCCTGGCCGATGGCGTCGAGCTGGGTACGCTGGTGATGGGTTACTCGGGCTCGGTGTTCAGGCCGCGCTTCATCGCACTCGCGCAGCGCGCGGCCCTGGTCACCGGGGCCGTGCTGGCGTTGCTGCTGCCCGCCGGCTGGGTGTTCGGCCGGCGCGTCGCCCAGCCGCTGGTGGACCTGGCCGGCGCGATGGGCCGGGTCGGACCGCATGTGCCGGACGACATCGATTACGTGCACCGCTACCGCGGGCGCGACGAGATCGGACGCCTGGGCCTCGAGTTCCAGCGCATGCTGGCCGGCCTGCGAGAGAAGGAAGTCCTCGAGAAGCAGATGATCGCCTCCGACCGCCTGGCCGCGATCGGTCGGCTCTCCGCCGGCATCGCGCACGAGATCAACAACCCGCTGGGCGGCATGCTCAATGCGATCAGCACGTTCAAACGCCATGGCACCAATGACCCGATCACGGGCAAGACGCTGTTGCTGATCGAGCGCGGCCTCAAGCAGATCCAGGAAACGGTGGCCGCGCTGCTGGTCGAGGCGCGGGTCGAGAGCCATGCGCTGACGCGCCAGGACATCGAGGACACGCACACGCTGGTGCTGGCCGACGCGCAGGCCAAGGCGGCGCAGTTCGAGTGGCACAACGCGATCGACGCGCCGTTGGCGCTGCCCTCGACTCAGGTGCGCCAGGTGCTGATCAACCTGCTGCTCAACGCCGTGCACGCGGCTGGCCAGGGCGGGCGTGTGCAATGCCGCTGCTCTTTGCATGAGGGGCGGCTGCACATCGAGGTGAGCAACGACGGCGAGCACATCCCCGCCGACAAGCTGCACCTGCTGTTCGAGCCCTTCTCGCTGCTCAGCCGCGAGGGCCACGGCCTGGGCCTGTGGGTCACCTACCAGATCGTGCAGCAGCTTGGGGGCACGATCCGCGCCGACAGCGAACCCGGGCGAACGCAGTTCACGGTCGAGCTGCCCTTGAAGCATGCCAATGAACCTCAAACCGAAGCCGCGCCTGTGCCTGGTTGAAGACGACGAGATCATGGGCGAGTCGCTGGTCGACCGCTTCCGGCTCGAAGGCTTCGACATCGACTGGCATCGCCGCGCCGGCGACGCGCACCGCGCCATCGGCCGCACGCCCTACGACGCGGTGATCAGCGACATCCGCCTGCCCGATTTCACCGGCGAGGTGCTTTACGCCCGGCTGCACGAGACGGGCGTGGAACTGCCGCCGTTCGTCTTCATCACCGGGCACGGAACGATTGAGCGCGCCGTGGCCTTGCTCAAGGCGGGCGCGGCCGACTACGTGACCAAGCCCTTCGACCTCGACGACATGGTGCTCAAGATCCGCCAGCTGTGCCGCAACCGGCCGCCTTGCGTGGCGGGCGCGCAAGGCCTGCAGCTGGGCGTGTCGGCGGCGATGCACAAGATCGAGGCCATGCTGCCGCGACTGGCCGGCCATGCCAGCACGGTGCTGATCACCGGCGAATCGGGTGTGGGCAAGGAGCGGGTGGCGCTGCAACTGCACTGCTTGGCGGCGAAGGGCAAGGCGCAGCCGTTCATCGCGGTGAACTGCGGCGCGATCACCGAGACGCTGATGGAGGCCGAACTGTTCGGCCACGAGAAGGGCGCCTTCACCGGTGCCGTCAAGCAGCGCAAGGGCGTATTCGAGCAGGCCATCGGCGGCACGCTGTTCCTCGACGAGATCGGCGACATGCCGCTGGCGATGCAGGTCAAGCTGCTGCGCGCGATACAGGACCGGCGCGTCGTGCGCGTGGGCGGCGAGACGCCGATCCCCGTCGAGCTGCGGCTGATCTGCGCGACCAATCAGGACCTGCGCGCGCGCGCCGAGGCGGGCACCTTCCGCGAGGACCTGTACTACCGCATCAACGTCATCCACCTGCGCATCCCGCTGCTGCGCGAGCGCAGCGAGGACATCCTGTGGTTCGCGCGCCAGTTCCTGCAGGAGTTCACCGAGTCCCACGGCGGCCCGCGACGCATGCTGTCGCCGGCGGCCGAGCAGGCGCTGCTGGCCTACCCCTGGCCGGGCAACCTGCGCGAGCTGCGCCACACCATCGAGCGCGCCTGCATCCTGACGGGCCAGGCTACGCTCGAACCCGAGGCGCTGTTCGAGAACTGGCCGCAGGGTGAGCTGGCGCAGGCCCAGGCAGCGGGAACGCTCGACCAGTACATCCGCGAATGCGAGCGCGGCTACATCCAGCAGGCGCTGCAACGCTGCCAGGGGCAGATCGGCCAGACGGCAGCGTATCTGGGCATCAGCCGCAAGAACCTGTGGGAGAAGATGAAGCGCCTGCAAGTCGCGGCGCGTGCTGCCGATGCCGAAGAGCCATGAACTGCCATGTCCTGATCCACGGCGCCCCAAACCGCGCGCGCAGCGTGCTCGCCCAGACCATTGGCAGGGCGTCGCTGCGGGCCACTGTGGCTGCAATCGACGCGCCGGTGCAACGCGCCGCCGACAAGCAAAGCCTGTTGCGGCCCTTGGCCGGGTTCGCTGGCAT
>JANOJJ010000440.1:0-3317 GCA_031408155.1 Rubrivivax sp. | reverse complement strand
GTTTGTCGCAAGGATCGGCAGCATGGGCGCAGCAGAAATTCATCACGGTGGCATCGACCACGTCGACCGAGCAGTCCGGTCTGTTCAAGCACATGCTGCCGGTGTTCGAAAAGAAAACCGGCATCCAGGTGCGCGTGGTGGTCAAGCACTTGGAACATCGCGCTGAACACCCTGCTGGCCTGCAGCAGGCGGCGCTCATAAGAGTCGAGAAAGGCATCGCGCAAGGCGAGGTAGGCCTCATCGCCTGGCACAACGGCGAACGCGGCGCCGATCATGCCGCGTGCGCCAGCACCGGCCAACGGCCGCAGATCTGCATACGGCAAGGGCGGCCGCCCATGCAGCGCCAAGACCTCGTTGATGGCCCCCGCCAGGTCGGGTGCGCTGTCGACCAACGTGCCGTCGAGGTCGAACAGAACCGCGTCGAAGCGCATCAGCGGGTAGTCGTCCGGCATGCAATCAAGTAATTGACGCTGAGGTCGGGTCGCAAGCTGTAGCGCCGCGTCAAGGGGTTGTAGGTCATGCCTTGCGTCGCCGTAACTTCCAGGCCAGCGGCACGGCAATCGCGTGCCAGTTCACTTGGGCGAATAAAGCGCGCATATTCGTGCGTGCCCCGAGGCAACAACTTAAGCAGGTACTCGGCACCAATGATGGCGAGCAGGAAGGACTTCGGGTTGCGGTTGAGGGTCGAGAAAAAGACCCAACCGCCAGGCTTGGCCATAGCAGCACAAGCGCGCACAGTCGACGACGGGTCAGGTACATGCTCGAGCATTTCCATGCAGGTCACTACGTCGAAGACGGCCGGTTGCTCGATCGCCAGGGCCTCCGCACTCACTTCACGGTAGTCGAGGTCAGCGACGCCGGTCTCCAGTGCGTGCAGCCGCGCTACACCTAGCGGCTTGACGGCCAGGTCAATGCCGGTGACCACGGCCCCGCGCCGGGCCATCGCTTCGGCCAGGATGCCACCGCCGCAACCCACGTCGACCACACGCTTGCCGCGCAAGCGCGCCATCGAGTCGATCCAGTCCAACCGCAGCGGGTTGATCTCATGCAGTGGACGAAACTCGCTGTCGCGATCCCACCAGCGGTGGGCCAGTGCGCTGAACTTGGCCAGTTCCTGGGCATCGACGTTTGACATGGTGAATCAGCCTGTGCGGCGCCATCCGTGGCTTGCCGATGCGATCAAAGGCAGAGCATGCCCCAAAGCAGGAAACCCCGCCGAGGCGGGGTTCCGATGAAGGCCCCGCGCTGCGGGGCCGTCGACCTCAGGCCCTGAGGCCGAAGATCACTACCTGGCGCGGGTCCCGACGACCTCGATCTCGACGCGGCGGTTCTTCGCCTTGCCTTCCTTGGTCTTGTTGTCGGCCACCGGTTGCTTCTCGCCCTTGCCCTCGGTGTAGACACGGTTCTTCTCGACACCCTTTTCGACCAGATAGGCCTTGACGGCGTCGGAACGGCGCACGGAAAGCTTCTGGTTGTAGGCGTCGGAACCGTCGCTGTCGGTGTGGCCGACGGCGATGATCACCTCAAGGTTGATTCCCTTGGTCTTGCCGACCAGGTCATCGAGCTTGGCCTTGGCTTCGGGCTTGAGGACAGACTTGTCCACGTCGAAGAAGGCATCAGCGGCGAAGGTGACCTTCTCGCTGACCGGCGCGGCAGGTGCCGCCGGGGCTGCAGCTGGAGCGGCCGCAGGCGCCGCAGGCGCCGGAGTGGCCGGCGCCGCAGCTGGAGCAGGCGAAGCAGACGGCGCGGGGGCAGGCGCAGGCGCAGGCGCCGGCTCCGGGGCTGGCGCAGGAGCGGCAGGCTTGACGGCGCCATCGCACTCGGCAGCTGCCGTGGCAGGTGTCCAGAAGGCATTGCGCCAGCAGAGTTCATTGGTGCCGTTCTTCCACACCAGTGAACCATCGGCGTTACGCCAATTGTCGATCGTGCCCGCTTGAGCGAATGCAGCGATCGGGGCGGCAAGAGCGGCGGCTGCGACCAGCACCGCCACCTTGTTCTGTTTCTTCATGTTTCTCCTCTCGATGAAAGCCGCAGCAAAGCCTGCGATACGTCCAGAACGACTTGCGTATTGAACTGGCAAATCCCTACAGAAAATGTCTCTGTGGGGCACTCACCACCGACGACAGATTGTGCCATAGGGCGTCGGATGGACCCCATTTTGAGCCACTGCACCGCGTTGGCACCGCCGCCTGTTGCGCCACCGCTACAGAGCCAGACCCTTAGAATTCGCATTCCGCCGCCAAGCCCTGCCGCCCGACAAGCACGCGCCTGTCGCCGCCTTGCTGCCTCTTCATGACCCAGTTCGCCAAGGAAACCATCGCCGTCAGTCTCGAAGAGGAGATGCGGCGTTCGTACCTCGACTACGCGATGAGCGTCATCGTCGGGCGCGCGCTACCCGACGCCCGCGACGGCCTCAAGCCCGTGCACCGGCGCGTACTGTTCGCGATGCACGAGCTCAACAACGACTGGAACCGGCCTTACAAGAAAAGTGCGCGCATCGTCGGCGACGTGATAGGCAAGTACCACCCGCACGGTGACACCGCGGTCTACGACACCATCGTGCGAATGGCGCAAGACTTCAGCCTGCGCCACATGCTGGTCGACGGTCAGGGCAACTTCGGCAGTGTCGACGGCGACAACGCTGCGGCGATGCGCTACACCGAGATCCGGTTGTCGAAGATTGCACACGAGATGCTGGCCGATATCGACAAGGAAACGGTCGACTTCGCGCCCAACTACGACGGGTCGGAAAAGGAACCCACGGTGCTGCCGGCGCGGCTGCCCAACTTGCTGGTCAACGGCTCGGCCGGCATTGCGGTAGGCATGGCGACCAACATCCCGCCGCACAATCTGAACGAGATCGTCGATGCCTGCCTGCACCTGCTGAAAAGCCCCGCGGCGACGATCGACGAGCTGATGGAGATCGTGCCGGCGCCCGACTTTCCGACCGCCGGCATCATCTACGGCCTGAATGGCGTGCGCGAGGGTTACCGCACCGGCCGCGGCAAGTTGGTGATGCGCGCCAAGGTGCACTTCGAAGACATCGACAAGGGCGCTCGGCAGTCGATCATCGTCGACGAGATCCCGTATCAGGTGAACAAGAAGACGTTGCTCGAGCGCATCGCCGAGCTCGTGCACGAGAAGAAGATCGAAGGCATCAGCCACATTCAGGACGAGAGCGACAAGTCCGGCATGCGCGTGGTGATCGAGTTGAAGCGCGGCGAAGTGCCCGAGGTGGTACTGGCCTCGGCGGTCGTCCTCGGGTTCGAGCCGGCTTGGCCGGGGGGCGCAGTGAAGACGGCGCGCAAGGGCTCGGG
>JANOJJ010000513.1:0-2087 GCA_031408155.1 Rubrivivax sp. | reverse complement strand
GTTCGGTCCTGATTGCGGCGAAGAAGAGATCGGCGATGCGCTTGTATCCCACCTCGGTGGGATGCAAGCCATCGACCCCGATCACCGTGTTGGCCTCTGGCTGCAGCACGTTATACAGGTCAACAAACGCCACCCCTTCCTCACCCGACATCTGCTGCAGCTTTGTGTTGTACGCCACCAGTTCGGCCGGCACCGCCGACCGCTGACGGCCGGTGATGGTCGGGATCATCGAGCCGACGAAGACCCGGGCGCTGAGGGTCTTGGCCGCCCGCACCATGCTGCGGATCGCCTCGGTTGAAAGGTCAGGACCCGCAAGGGAAAGGCCGTTCACGCCCTCCATGACGATCGCCACGTCGGCGGCACTAGCCGCCAGGGTGTCGGGAAATCGCGCCGCGCCGTCCAGCACGTTCTCGGCTGGCTTGCCCGAGTTGGTCACGACGATCGCCGACGCCTGCGCGGAGTAGCGGCCCTGCAGTAGGGACAGCAGCTGGGTGGGATACGAGGCGGCAGGCACCAGGACCATCCGCGTGTTCGGCGCTTGCCGCAGGCCGCCTCGACCGTCGGGGATCACACCTGCCGGCACGGTGACCTCGCCGGCCGTGATGCTGTCGCCGAACGCCAGGAATCGCGTTCGTGACAACGTCGGCGGCGGCGACGGACCGGTCGGGGTGGACCCGCCGCACGCGGTCAGTACCGCGAAACAACAGGCCACCCACAACAACGGCTGTCTCACGATCAGTAGCGGTAGTGCGCCGACTTGTAGGGGCCTTCAACGGCGACCCCGATGTAATCGGCCTGTTCCTTGCTCAGCGTCGTGAGCTTGACGCCCAGCTTGCCGAGGTGCAGGCGCGCCACTTCTTCATCCAGCTTCTTCGGCAGGATGTAGACGCGGTTGGCGTCGTAGTTGGTGCCCGACAGCGTCGGCTGGCCGTTCATGCTCAAGTGCAGATCGATCTGCGCCAGCACCTGGTTGGTGAACGACGACGACATCACGAACGAGGGGTGCCCCGTGGCGCAGCCCAGGTTCAGCAGGCGGCCCTCCGCCAGCACCAGGATGCTGTGCTCGGGACGCTTGCCCTCGGCCGGGAAGATCCACTCGTCGTACTGCGGCTTGATCTCGACGCGCTTGGCGCCGCCCTTGGCGAGGCCAGCCATGTCGATCTCGTTGTCGAAGTGGCCGATGTTGCCGACAATCGCCTTGTCTTTCATCCGCTTCATCAGGTCGACGGTCAGGATGTTCTTGTTGCCCGTGGCGGTGATGAAGATATCTGCGGTCTCGATCACGTCCTCGATGGTCGTGACCTGGTAGCCCTCCATCGCCGCCTGCAGCGCGCAGATCGGGTCGATCTCGGTGACGATCACGCGGCAGCCCTGGCCCTTGAGCGCCTGGGCGCAGCCCTTGCCGACGTCGCCGTAGCCGAACACCACGGCCACCTTGGCCGACAGCATGACGTCGCTGGCGCGGTTCAGGCCGTCGATCAACGAGTGGCGGCAGCCGTAGAGGTTGTCGAACTTGCTCTTGGTGGCCGAGTCGTTGACGTTGATGGCCGGGAACAGCAGCGTGTTGGCCGCGGTCATCTCGTACAGGCGGTGCACGCCGGTCGTGGTCTCTTCGCTGACGCCCTTGATGCCGAGGGCGATCTTCGACCACACGCCGGGCTTGGCCTTGAGTTCCTTGGTGAGGGTTTCGAGAATGACGCCCCACTCTTCCGCATCCTGGTCGGGGTTGAACGCCGGGATCTTGCCGGCCTTCTCGTACTCAAGGGCCTTGTGCACGAACAACGTCGCGTCGCCGCCGTCATCGAGAATCATGGTCGGGCCGCTGCCATCGGGCCACATCAGGGCCTCGACCGTGCACCACCAGTATTCGGTGAGCGTCTCGCCCTTCCACGCGAACACCGGGGTACCGCGCGGGTTGGCCACGGTGCCGCCCGATTCGGGACGGCCGACGGCGACTGCGGCCGCGGCGCTGTCCTGCGTCGAGAAAATGTTGCAGCTCACCCAGCGGACATCGGCGCCCAGTGCCGTTAGCGTCTCGATCAGCACCGCGGTCTGCACCGTCATATGCAACGAGCCCATGATCCTGG
>JANOJJ010000434.1:0-5356 GCA_031408155.1 Rubrivivax sp. | reverse complement strand
AAGTAGCGAGAGTGGCGGGCGCGCGCGTGAACATCATCGAGAAGACCGACGACGAGATCCTGGCCCTGGCCAAGCCGCTGTGGCGCGACCTGGTCAGATCTTCGAACGAAGGCAAGTACGGAGAGTTCGCAAGGAACTTCTCCAGTTCCTTTGCGCGTGCCATGGATCAGGTCGCGGCGGGCCATCAGTTCGCGCACAGCGAACTGGCCAGGAATTTGTCCGAGGAGTCCGATTCGCTCGGCATCATCCGCCGCGGCGAGCATGTGACCGTCCTGTACCGGCAGCGCAGCACCAAGAAGCCTGGCGAATGGCTTGGCCGGCTTGTGCTCGGCCACGAGGATGGAAAGGTCAGGATCTTCGGTGCATCCATCTTCTGACCATGACGTCGGGTCTGACGTGAGCGCAACCATCCAGGCCGGCAAGTTCGTCGAACTGATCTACAAGGTCAGCGACAGGAAGACCGGGCATGTGCTCACCCGGGTCGAGTTCCCGTTGGGCTATGTCCATGGCCACAACGAGATCCTGGCCCCTTCGGTGCATTTGCAGCTCGAACGCAGGTCGGCTGGCGATGTGATCGAGGTGGTGATCGATGGCCATCAGGTGTTCGGTCCCAGGGACGAATCGCTGGTCTTCTGCGATGACATCGATAACGTCCCCGACGAGTATCGGCAGGTCGGTAGCTCGATCCTGATGGAGAACGACAAGGGTCAGACCCGCAGCTTCCTCGTGACGCACCTGGACGACGAGAAACTGACGGTCGATGGCAACAACCCGCTGTCCGGCCGGGAGCTTGTCTTCACACTCGAGATACTGACCGTGCGCGACGCCACCGAAGAAGAGACACGGGTAGGTGGGGCGATCCATGCGGGTGCCGCCATCGACCCGTCGCGCTTGAGACCTGTTTGAGCGGCAAGCCGCGATTCACGGCAAGAAAGGTGACTGATGAGCGACCACAAGCCTCCCCCCGCCAGGGTTCCAGACGGCGTTACGCCGTATGTGACCACGCGTCAGATGCCGCCCAACGAAAAGGGCTTCGTCGGCTACGAAACGATCTGGAAACCGTTCCAGAAGGTGGCCGAATACAAGACGCCGAAGCGGCCGTAGGCGCCATGTCGCGACATTGATGACCCGGCTGCGCACTCTGCGGCGGCAGCGTCGAGGACGCGGAGCTGGATGGGCACCTGATCCGTCCCACCCGGTTGCAGGAACGGGCTGACAGGAAGTGATGCCCGAGCGCAAAGGCACCCGCAGGTGATCGCTTCATCCGCTCGTCGACCGGCACCCGGTTCACATTTGGCGCCTGATTGCGCACAATCCCCGGATGGAACACCTGCCCCCCGCCACGGCCTGGGAATCGATCCAGGCCAATCCGAACACCCTGCTGATCGACTGCCGTACCGAGGTCGAGTTCTATTACGTCGGTCACCCGGTCGACTCGATCAACATCGAGTGGAACACGGCACCTGATTTCGACATCAATCCGCACTTCGCCGACCAGGTGCTGCGCATGGCGGGTCGCAAGGACCGGCCGAGCATCCTCATCTGCCGCAGCGGCAAGCGCTCGAACGACGCCGGCCTCGTGCTCGAGAAGCATGGATTCACCCAGGTCAGCAACGAGCTGGAGGGCTTCGAAGGGGAGCTCGACGGCGAACACCACCGAGGCAACCTCGGTGGCTGGCGCAAACACGGTCTGCCCTGGCGGCAGGTCTAGGAGCCGGTCGGGCTTTGGGTGTGGCATTGGGTAGGGCATCAGGTGGGGCATTGGGTCGGACCCTTCGCGCCGCGTGAGGCCTGATCGCGCGGCCGGCACGCTGCGCGGATCCCAACCCGGCCCGGCACATACCCCCGTCGGGTAGTCTGGCCTACCCCCATTCGGGAATGGACAGCGACGGGTGCCACGCGCCCAATGGGGCCAGACTGCCACCCAGCAGGCACCGCACGCCCGTGCCCGCGCGTCGGCGATCCAGCCGGCCGACCACGACATCGAAAGCTGCACTTGGCACAGACACCGCTGCATGATCCGCTGGCCGACCCGCATGCCGGTGCCGCGCGAGAGACACGCAACACCACCTGCTACATGTGCGCCTGCCGCTGCGGCATCCGCGTGCATCTGCGCGATGGCCAGGTGCGCTACATCGACGGCAACCCCGACCATCCGCTCAACCAGGGCGTGATCTGCGCCAAGGGCTCGTCGGGCATCATGAAGCAGTACTCGCCGGCGCGGCTCGGCAAGCCGCTCAAGCGCCGCGAAGGCGCCGAACGCGGGGCAGGCGATTTCGTCGAGATCGAATGGGAAGAGGCGTTCGCCACCTTGTCCGAGCGGCTGGCCAAGATCCGCGCCACCGACCCCAAGCAGTTCGCCTTGTTCACTGGGCGCGACCAGATGCAGGCGTTGACCGGTCTGTTCGCACGCCAGTTCGGCACCCCCAACTACGCTGCGCATGGCGGCATGTGTTCGGTCAACATGGCCGCCGGCATGATCTACACGATCGGCGGCTCGTTCTGGGAGTTCGGCGGCCCCGACCTCGACCGCGCCCGGCTGTTCGTGATGATCGGCACCGCCGAAGACCATCACTCCAACCCGATGAAGATCGCGCTGGCCAAGTTCAAGCGTGACGGCGGGCGCTTCATCTCGATCAACCCGGTGCGCACCGGCTACTCGGCGATCGCCGACGAATGGGTGCCGATCCGGCCCGGCACCGATGGCGCCTTGCTGCTGGCGGTGATCCACGAGATCCTGGCCCGGGGCCTGTACGACCGCGACTTCGTCGTGCAGTACACCAACGGCGGCGAACTGGTGAACCTGGACGCCGCCAGCGACGAGTTCGGCATGTTCGTGCGCACCGAGGTGCCGGCCGAAGAGGCCTGCTACGACCCGCAGAACAAGCTCTGGTGGGACCGCCACCAGAACAAGGCCGTGCTCTCGCACACGCCCGGCGCCGACCCTTTTCTGCTGGGCGACTTCAAGCTCGCCGACGGCACGCCGGTCAAGCCCTCGTTCCAGCTGCTGCAGGACCGCGTCAAGGACTACACGCCCGAGTGGGCGGCGCAGATCACCGGCATCCCGGCCGACACCATCCGCCGCCTGGCGCACGAGATGGGCATCACCGCGCGCGACCAGCGCATCGAGCTGCCCATCGCCTGGACCGACGCCTGGGGCCGGGAGCACGACACCGTCACCGGCAACCCGGTGGCGTTCCACGCGATGCGCGGCCTGGCGGCCCATTCGAACGGCTTCCACACGATCCGCGCGCTCGCCATCCTGATGTCGCTGCTGGGCACGATCGACCGCCCGGGTGGCTTTCGCCACAAGGCGCCGTTCCCGCGTCCGATCCCGCCGTGCGCGCGCACGCCCAACGACTCGCGCGCGGTGCAGCCCAATCGCCCGCTCGACGGCATGGCGCTGGGCTGGCCGTCGGACCCCGACGACCTGTTCGTCAACGACGACGGCTCGCCGGTGCGCATCGACAAGGCCTTCTCGTGGGAGTACCCGCTGTCGGTGCACGGGCTGATGCACAACGTCATCACCAACGCCTGGCGCGGCGACCCCTACCCGATCGACACGCTCTTGATCTTCATGGCCAACATGGCGTGGAACTCCACCATGAACACGGCCCAAGTGCGCAAGATGCTCAACGACCGGCGCGAGGACGGGCAGTACAAGATCCCCTTCCTGGTGGTGGCCGACGCCTTCCATTCGGAGACGACGGCGTATGCCGACCTGATCCTGCCCGACACCACCTACCTCGAACGGCACGACGTGATGTCGATGCTCGACCGGCCGATCTCCGAGTTCGACGGCCCGGTCGACGCGGTGCGCATCCCGGTGCTGCCGCCGACGGGCGATTGCAAGCCGTTCCAGGAAGTGCTGATCGAACTCGGCTCGCGCCTGAAGCTGCCGACCTTCGTGACGCCGAAAGGCCAGCGCAAGTACCGCGATTACCCCGACTTCATCGTCAACTGGGAGACCGAACCCGGCTCGGGCATCGGCTTCCTGGCCGGCTGGCGCGGCAAAGGCGGCGAGAAGTTCCTGATCGGCGAACCCAACCCGCGCCAGTGGGAGATGTACGAGCAGCACAACGGCGTCTTCCACTACGAATTGCCGCGCAGCTACCAGTACATGCGCAACTGGAACCAGGGTTACCTCGAGTGGTCGCGATCTAATCGCATAACGCGTTATGCAGAGCCGATCCTGATCCACCTGTATTCCGAGGTGCTGCAGCGCTTTCGCACCGCCGCGCGGGGCCTGGGCCTGACGCGCAAGCCGCCCGAACACCTGAGGAAGCGCATCGAGACCTACTTCGACCCGCTGCCGTTCTACTACGAGCCGCTCGAGTCGCACATCACCGACAAGCACAAGTACCCGCTGGCCGCGGTGACGCAGCGGCCGATGGCGATGTACCACTCGTGGGATTCGCAGAACGCCTGGCTGCGCCAGATCCACACCTGGAACGTGCTGCACATCAACACCCAGACCGCGCGCGCAGCGGGCATCGCCGACGGCGACTGGGTCTGGGTCGAGTCGCAATGGGGCCGCGTGCGCTGCCGGTGCGCGCACTCGCAGGCCGTCGAGCCGGGCACGGTGTGGACCTGGAACGCGATCGGCAAGGCCGCCGGCGCCTGGAACCTCGCACCCGACGCCAACGAGTCGCGCCAGGGCTTCCTGCTCAACCACCTGATCAGCGACGAGCTGCCGGTGCGCGGCAGCGACGCGCGGGTGTCCAACTCCGACCCCGTCACCGGCCAGGCCGCCTGGTACGACGTGCGCGTGCGCGTGGTCAAGGCCGGGGCCGACGAGCCCGAGCGCAGCGAGCCGCAGTTCGAACCCCTGCAGCGCTACCCCGGCATGGCCGAGCGGCCGCGCGAGCTGGTCTCGCTCGCCGGCTTGATTGCCAGCCTGAAGGCACGGACGTGACCCAGCTCGCCCTCGTCATCGACCTCAACGTGTGCGTCGGCTGCCATGCCTGCGTGACCAGCTGCAAGGAATGGAACAGCGCCGGCGCGGCCGGGCCGATGTCGGACCAGAACCCCTATGGTGCCGACCCCAGCGGCACCTTCTTCAACCGGGTGCAGACCTTCGAGGTCGGCGAGTTTCCGAACACGCAGACGGTGCACTTCCCGAAGAGCTGCCTGCACTGCGAAGACCCGCCCTGCGTGCCGGTGTGTCCCACCGGCAAGACGATGCAGGTCAACCTGAAGGAGAAGATCACCGTGGTGGTGTTTTACGAGACGGTCCACTTCCCGAAGAGCTGCCTGCACTGCGAAGACCCGCCCTGCGTGCCGGTCTGCCCGACGGGTGCCAGCTACAAGCGCAAGGAGGACGGCATCGTGCTGGTCGATTACGACAAGTGCATCG
>JANOJJ010000430.1:0-8042 GCA_031408155.1 Rubrivivax sp. | reverse complement strand
GATCCTCAGCCTGGCCACCGCCAGCTTGCTCTGGCAGACCGGAGTTGAGCCAAGCGCGAGAAGAAGTACTTCAGCTCGAACACGCCCAATGGCGTGGCCATGTACTTGTTGTTGGTGGCGCGCGAGACAGTGCTCTCGTGCATGCCCACCTCGTCGGCAATCTCGCGCAGACCCAGCGGCTTCATCGCCATGGCGCCGTACTCGAGGAAGTTGCGCTGCCGCTTCACGATCGCCTCGGCCACCTCGAGGATGGTGGAAAAGCGCTGATCGACGTTGCGCAGCGTCCAGCGCGCTTCCTGCAGATTGGCGCCGAGCTCGGCGTTGTGCGCCGTCCGATGGCGCTGGAAGAGCTGGGCATAGACCTGGTTCAGCCGCACCTTGGGCACGATGGCCGGGTTCAGCTGCACCGTCCACTGGCCGCGCAGCTTCTTCACCACCACGTCGGGCACGACATAGGCCACCTGCGACGAGCCCAGCCGCCAGCCTGGCCGCGGGTCCAGCCGGCGGATGCGGTTGCACACCTCTTCCACGCGCGCCGGCGACTCGCCCAGTTGGCGAGCCAGGCCGGTGACATCGCGCGCCGCCAGGCTTTGCAGGTGCTCACTGACGATGGTCTGCGCCAGCGCGCGCAGCCCGGGGCAGACGATGCTGGGCAGTTGCAGCAGCAGGCATTCGCCGACGTCGCGCGCGGCCACGCCCGCGGGCTCCAGCGACTGCACCCGGCGCAGTGCGATCTGCAGCTCGTCCAGCGTGGCCGTCGGGTCGAGTGCGGCCACCACGACCAACTCTTCCAGCGGCGTGCGCAGGTAGCCGTCGTCGTCCAGGGACTCTACGACGGCGCGCGCGAGCGCCAGGTCGCGCGGCGGCAACTGCAGCAGGTTGAGCTGGCTGTGCAGGTGTGTGTTGAGCGAGGTTTCGACGGCCATCATGTCCAGCGCCGACATCTCGCCATCATCGACGTGGCGTTTACCGGAACCGCTGTCGGACTGCCACAGATCGCGGTCGTTGGCGCCGTCGTAGTCGCCCTCGCCACTCATGTCGATGCGCTGGTCGCCGCTGATCTCGGTGTCGACAGGGCCGGCGCGCTCGCTGCCGATGTCGCCTGGGCCGCCTTCCCCCGGCAGGACGCCTGGCTGGCGCAGGTCGTCGCCATAGACCGGGCCGTCGGCGTCATCGCCATCGCCTTCTTCGGTTTCCAGGAAGGGGTTCTTGCCCAGCGTGTCGCGCACCATCGCCGCAAAGTCCAACGAGGACATCTGCAGCAGGCGCACCGCGTGCTGCAGGCGCGGCGATAGTGTCTGGGCTTGCCGGTGGTCGGCGCGCATGTCGATGAAACTCACGCGGTTTCTCCTGTGGTGGGCTTGGGGGCTCGGTGTCGTTGAAGGCCGCGCGCCACCTGCGCGCTGGCTTTGCCCGAGGCCCTTACGCAACGCCTGTGCCGGGTTGGTCTCGGCCTGCCCATCCGGGGCACCCTTGCAGGGGCCGGGGCTGGCCCGAGACCTCTGCGCAGCGGGGAGAACGTGCGCCGCATGCGGCGTGCGCAGTCGGCTGCGGCGCTGCCATCTGGGGCTGCACGAATTTACCGACGTGGTCCGAATTGCGGCAAAAGGGTGCAAGGCCAAAGGCCCAAGGCCAAAGGCCCAAGGCTCGTGCCTGTGCCGTCCGCCGGGCCGGCGGACGGCACAGGGCACAGCGATTGCCGTCGGAACTCGTCCAAATTCACATGCTTCGGAGGTTTCCCATGCCCACCAGCCGCACCATCAGCCGTGTTTGCGCCAGCGCGCGAACCGAAGTCCTGAACCAGCTCAAGGAAGACCACAAGCGGGTCAAGAAGGCCTACCGCGACTTCCAGAAACTCGATGCCAGCGAAGACAGCGCGGCCGGCGCGGCCATCGTCAAGCAGGTGCTGGGCTTGACGCCCTGACCACAATCTCGCCACCCAGCATAACCGGCGCGTGGAGCTGCTTTTCTATGACCGCTTGGGCCGCTTTGACGGCGCGCGCTGAAGTCGCGCCAGCACCCCCTCCAGGCGCCGTGGGTCGTGCCGTCGAATCCGCAGCGCGCCCGGCCGTGGTGGTGGTTCCATCCGCAGTCGCGGCGGCGCCGTCATGGGCACTGCGCGGCGTCTTCGCGCTGCTGCTCATCTTCGCCGTGCGCGAAGCCCAGCCCCTGCTGACACCGGTGCTGGTGGCGGTGGTGCTGACCTTCGTGCTGGCCCCGCTGGTCCGGCGGCTGCGCAAGCTGGGCGTGCCCGAGGTGCTGGGCGCCGCCCTGGTGGTGGTGGCCCTGCTGGCCAGCACGGTGCCGCTGGCGCTGAGCCTGGCGCAGCCTGCGGCGCAGTGGTGGGAGCAGGCACCGACGACGGTGGCGCAGCTGCTGGCGCGCTTCGACCGCCTGCGCGCCGCCATCCCCGGCCTGGCACCACCGGCACCGGTCAGGACCCCGGCGCCCGCCCTGCGTGGCGGCAACCGCACCACCGTCGCGGCCAACCCAGCCCCAGCGGTGCCCGCGGTCGACCCGGTGCGCGAACGCCTGGCCAGCGAAGGGCTGGCCCTCACCGGCACACTGCTGAGCCACGGCGTCTCGTTCTCGCTGGCCGCAGCGACCACATTGATCCTGCTCTATTTCCTGCTGGCTTCGGAGCACTGGATGTTGTCACGCTGCGTCGAGGCCGTGCCGCGCCGGCGCACGCGTGCCCTGATTCTGGGTGGCGTGCGTGCGGCGCAGCGCGAGATCGGGCGCTATCTGTTCGCCACTGGTTGCATCAACGTCGTTTCGGGTCTGGCCGCCGCCCTGGCGATGTGGCTGCTGGGCGTTTCCAACCCCACGCTGTGGGGGGTACTGGTGGCGGTGCTGAGCTTCGTTCCCTACCTGGGGCCGCTGCTGATCATGGGGCTGCTGCTGCTGGCCGGGATGACCACCGCCAGTGCACTGCCGGGGATGCTGACCCCGGTCTTCGCCTATGCCGCCATCCACGCCGTGGAAAGCAACTTTGTCAGCCCCTGGGTGGTGGGGAGGCGGCTGTCGCTGAGCCCGATCTCGGTCTTCCTGGCGGTCGTGTTCTGGGGCTGGGTGTGGGGCATCGCGGGCGCCCTCATCGCCGTGCCGATGCTGATCGCGCTGCGCACTGTCTGCCTGCGCGTACGGCGGCTGCGCAAGCTGGCTCGTTTCCTGGAAGGCGACCGCCGCCTGCCGCCTTCGCTGCGTTCGCTGCTGCGCCGGCCACGCGCCGGGGTGGGCGCGGGGGCCGGCGCCGCCGAAGCCCCGCGCCGCCAGCATCACTCGCAAGCGGTCGACATGGCGCAGGCGGGTGTTGTCCACGTCCTGACGCCCGCCGTTGCCGCGCAAGCTGAACTCGTGGTGCGACCACTCGAGCACCAGCCCTGAGCGGAGCGTAAGGTCCAAGCCCACGCGGCGGCCGCCGCCGTGGTGCGGGCACGGCATTTGCCGCGGTTGCGCGAGGGGCTGCGCCCCTGGAGGCTGCTGCGCCCATGCACACCATCCCCGCCGGGGCCCCGCCCTCCCGGCACACATCCAGCGCATGTGGGGCGCGTTGGCGCGTCGCTGCAAGTTTTTCTCTGGCTCACCGACGCTTGCCACCCGTGCGCCCCGGGCCCTGGTCGTTCACGCTATGGTCGTGACCGCGCGCCCGGCAGGGTTGGCCCGTGCAGCCAGCCGCCGCCCCGGCGCCGCGTGAAGCCTACGCCCATGTCCGTCACGATCCGCTCGCGTCTGCTGCTGCTGGTGCTGTTGGTGCTGCTGCCAGGCATGTTGGGGGCCGTCTGGCTGATCGGCAGCACCGTCCACGCCGAGCGCAGCGCCCAAGAGAGCAACCTGCGCGACACCAGCCGCGCACTTTCGATGGTGGTCGACCGCGAACTGGCGCAGCGCGCCGCGGTGGCGCGCGTGCTGGCGCAGTCGCGCTGGCTCGACGACGCGCCGGGCCTGAGCACGGAGCAGCTCGCCGGCTTCGAGCGGCTGGCGCTGCGCGCGCTTGAGGGCATGCAGGGCTGGGTCGAGTTGCGCGCCGCCGACCGCACCCTGTTCGATACCCGTCTGGGAGCAGGTGCGGGTGCGGGCGCGGGTGCGGGACCGCAGACCATCGCAGCCGGCCTGTCCGACGTCCCGCTCGTGCAGCCGCTGCGCGTCGGCGGCGCTGGCGACACGCAGGACGCCTACGCTGCACTGGTGCATCCGGTGCAGCGCCGCGGCAGTGTCGTGCTGAACCTGTCGGTGACGCTCATGCCGGCCGAGCTGCAGCGCATCGTCGACGCGCAGAAGCTGCCACCCGACTGGGTCGGCAAGGTGATGGACGACCAGGGCGTCATCCTGGCGCGGCACCCCGGCGGCAAGGCCAACATCGGGCGCCGGGTCAGTGCCGACCTGCGCCAGCGCATGACTGCCGGACCCGAAGGCCTGTTCGAGTCGATCTCGCTCGACGGCATGCGCGCCACGGGCTACTACAGCAAGTCGCCACAAGGCTGGTCCTACGTCAGTGCGATGCCGAGCGAACAGTTCGCCGGCCTGGCGCAACGCGCCGTCGTGCAGGCCGGGCTGGCGGCTTTCCTGTTGGTGGCCGTGGCGGTAGCCGGCGCCCTGTGGGTCGCGCGCCGCATCGTCGAGCCGGTGCTGGCGATGAAGGCCGCGGCCGCGCGCATGCAGGCTGGCCAACCGGTACCGTCAGGCGGCACCGGGCTGGTCGAATGCGACGAGGTGGCTCGCGCCATGGCCGAGGCCGCAGACGCCATCGCGCGCGGCCGCAGCGAACTCGAAGGCCAGGTGGCCGAGGCCGTGGCGCGCACGCGGCAGGCCGAGCAGCGGTTGTCGCAGGGCCAGCGCGTCGAGGCCCTGGGCCGCCTGACCGGCGGCGTGGCGCACGACTTCAACAACCTGCTGGGCGTGATCAGCAACAGCGCCCACCTGATCGGGCGCCACCCCGCCGCGGCTGACCTGCAGCTGCCACTGGCCGCCACATTGCGGGCGGTGGACGCGGGTAGCCAGTTGACGCAGCACCTGCTGCGCTTCGCGGGGCGCCGGCCGGTGCGGCCGCAGGCGCTGGAACTGGGCCGCTACCTGCCCGAGGCGCTGGAACTGGTGCGCAGCGTGCTGGGCAACCGCTTCGAGATCCGGGTGCACGTGGCCCCCGACACCGAACCGGTGCGCTTGGACGCCAACGAGCTGGAGCTGGCGCTCATCAACCTGGCGCTCAACGCCCGCGAGGCGATGCCCGTCGGCGGCGAGCTGCGGCTGGCCGCGCGCAACGCCACCGCGCAGGCCCGCGAGGACTTCGGCGAGCCCGCCGACGCGCCGCCGCGGCGCCTGGTGCTGATCACGGTGGGCGACAACGGCCCCGGCATCGAGCCCGAGTTGGCCGCGCACGTCTTCGAGCCCTTCTTCACGACCAAGCCCGTCGGCCAGCGTACCGGGCTGGGCCTGAGCCAGGTGCATGGCTTCTGCGTGCAGGCCGGGGGCTCCGTGCGGCTGGCCAGCACGCCGGGGCTGGGCACCACGGTGTCGATGCTGCTGCCCGCGGCCACCGCCGATGCCGACGCCGCGCCAACCGCGCTCGCCGCGGCGGGCGGCCGCGCGGCCGCGTCGATCGCCGGCGCGCGCGTCCTGCTGGTCGACGACAACGAGGCGCTGGGCGACGTCACGGCCGCGCTGCTGGCGACGCACGGCGCGCTCGTGCAGCGCGCCGGCAATGCCGCCGAAGCGCTGCGTCAGGTGGAAGCCCACCCCTACTTCGACGTCGTGCTCAGCGACGTGGTCATGGCCGGCGCAATGGACGGCCTGGCGCTGGCGCGCGTGCTGCGCCAGCAGCACCCCACACGGGCGGTGGTGCTGATCAGCGGCTTCAGCAGCGCGGCTTCGACCAGCGAGTTCCCCTTCCTGCGCAAACCCTGCCCGCCCGAAGAGCTGGTGGCCGCCCTTTGCGACGCCATCGCAACGGCGGCGTCAGCGCCGACACCGTTGGTGTCTGAAGCGCGGCCCAACCCGTAAATCTTGCGGCAAGGCGGGGCAAGCACGCGCCGGCGCCCCCTGTGGCGCGCAGGCACACGGCCTGCCCTTGCCTGGCACGCGGCTGCGCCCCCCTGCCGGCTGTGGGCGCAGCCTTCTGCACGCGCCACGAAAGGACCGTTTGCCATGATCAACACCGACCACACCATCGACACCCTGAACAAGCTGATCGAGACCTCCAAGGATGGCGAATACGGCTTCCGGAGTTCGGCCGAGAACGTGCGCCAGGCGGCGCTCGAACAACTCTTCATGCGCCGTGCCGAGGAGTGCGGCCAAGCCGCCCGCGACCTGCAGGCGCTGGTGGTCAAGCTCGGCGGCTCGGCCGAGGACAGTGGCTCCGTCGCCGGCGCCGTGCACCGCGGCTGGGTGGCGGTGAAGGGCACGTTGTCGGGCTACACCGACCTGGCGATCCTCGAAGAGACCGAACGGGGCGAAGACAGCGCGCTGGAAAGTTACCGCGCTGCGCTGGACAGCGACCTGTCGGCCGACGTGCGCGCGACCATCGAACGCCAGTTCGAAGGCGTCCAGCGCAACCACGCCGAGGTGCGCAGGCTGCGCGACCAGGCCCGCGCCACGGCGCGCTGAAACGGCGTTGCGCGCTCCCTCATGGTCACTTCATGGGCCGGCCGCTGGGTTGCTGTGGCGTACTTAGCCAGCGCGGCCGCCGGGCTGGGCGGCTGTGCCGAATCGCCGCTGCCGCCCTTGTCTGCTACCGAGCGCAGCGCCATCCTGGCCGACACAGCCACCCTGAGCGAATCCGACCGGCGCTTCGTACTGAAAGTGGCCAGCTCGGGGCAGTACCACGCCGAGGTGGCCCGTCTGGCCGAGCAGCGCACGCAGAACCCGCTGGTCAAGGCCTACGCGGCCAGCCTGGTGCAGCACCACGACCGCGCCAACGTGGAGCTGAAGGCGCTGGTGCGCGCCCGCGGCATGCCGTGGATCGACGGGTTCACCGCCGAACGGCGGGCCGTGCTGGACGCCATGGCGGCCTTGCCGCTGGACCTCTTCGAGCGCCGTTTCATCGAGCAGGTGGGCATTGCCGACCGCGAAGCCGATGTGCTGATTTTCGAGGCCGCCAGCCGCAGCCTGGACGACGCTGCCCTGCGCGCCTGGGCGGCGCGCATACTGCCGGTTCTGCAGCAGCACCTGGCCCTGGCGCGGCAGCTGCCGGTGCGCGTGCAGGCCCGGTTGCCGAGTCGGTGGGAGACGCACTTGCAGCCACGCCAGCACGCCGCCGGGGCACTGGCGGGGGTTTGAGCGCACACGGCCAGACCGCGCTGCCCGGTCGCAGATGGGCACCATGCTGACCGTCGGCCTGGTGCTCTTCGGCGCGGTGTTGGTGGCACTGGTGCTGGCCGACCGCCCGGTGCGCCGCCTGCCGCTGACGCCGGCGGTGATCTACCTGGCCGTCGGCTGGCTGTCCGGCGCCGTGCTCGGCTCGCCTTCGGCGGCCACGCTGCAGGCCCGTGCGCCGGCCCTCGTGGTGGCCACCGAACTGGCCGTGCTGGTATCCCTGTTCGCGGTCGGTCTGCGCTTGCGCGTGCCGCCCTCGATGCACCTGTGGAGGCCGGCGCTGCTGCTCGCCGGCCCGGGCATGGTGGTGGCCATCGTGCTGGGTGGCCTGTGCGCCTGGCTGCTGCTCGACCTGCCCTGGGGCGCGGCGCTGCTGCTGGCGGCCATCCTCGCGCCGACCGACCCGGTGCTGGCCTCGGAAGTGCAGATCCGCTCGGACGATGACCGCGACGCGGTGCGCCTGTCGCTCACTGCCGAGGGCGCGCTGAACGATGGCAGCGCGCTGCCCGCAGTGATGCTGGGCCTGGGCCTGCTCGGCCTGCACGCGCTGGGCGACGGCGGCGTGCTGGGCAGCGCGCGCTGGTGGCTGCTGGACCTGGTGTGGCCGATCGGCGGTGGCGCGCTGCTGGGCATCGTCCTGGGCCGGCTGCTCGGCCACTCGCTGAAGATCCTGACGGCGCGCGGCGACCCGCTGGCGCGCGACGAGCTGCTCTACGTCGGCGCCGTAGTGC
>JANOJJ010000405.1:0-2318 GCA_031408155.1 Rubrivivax sp. | reverse complement strand
CAAGCCTGCGGCACGGGTCTCGAGGCCGCCATGGTCGTGGCCAACAAGATTGCCTTGGGCCATATCGAGTGCGGCATTGCCGGGGGGGTCGACACCACCTCCGATGCGCCCATCGGCATCAACGAAAAAATGCGCAGGATCCTGCTCGATGCCTCGCGGGCGAAAACCGCGTTCCAGCGCGCAACTGCCCTCGCCAGGCTGCGTCCGGGCATGCTGGTCAAGCCTTCCTTGCCGAGAAACGCCGAGCCGCGCACGGGCTACTCGATGGGCGAGCATGCCGAGTTGATGGCCCGCGAATGGGGCATCAGCCGCGAAGATCAGGACGCGCTCGCCCTGAAGAGCCACATGAACCTGGCAAACGCCTACAAGGACGGCTTCTTCACCGATCTGATGACGCCGTTCAAGGGCTTGACCCGGGACAACAACCTGCGCGCCGACCTGAGCATCGAAAAGCTGCGCTCGCTCAAGCCGGCATTCGACAAGAAGGTTGCCCCGGATCAGGGTACGCTGACGGCGGGCAACTCCACGCCGCTGACCGACGGCGCCTCTGCGGTGCTGCTCGCCAGCGACGACTGGGCGCTCACGCGCGATCTGCCGGTGCTGGCGTACCTCACATTCAGCTAAGCGGCCGCGGTCGATTTCTTCGACAGGAAGGAGGGTCTGCTGATGGCGCCCGCCTACGCCGTGCCGCGCATGCTGTCCCGCGCCGGCCTCGCGCTGCAGGACTTCGACTTCTACGAGATCCATGAAGCCTTCGCCGCCCAGGTGCTGTGCACGCTCAAGGCATGGGAGGACATGACGTACTGCAAGGAGCGTCTGGGTCTGGAACAAGCGCTGGGCGCAATCGACCTGACAAGACTCAACGTCAACGGCAGTTCGCTCGCCGCCGGCCACCCGTTTGCGGCCACCGGCGGACGCATTATCGCCACCCTGGCGAAAATGCTGGCCCGCAGGGGTTCGGGACGCGGCCTGATTTCGATCTGTGCCGCCGGCGGTCAGGGCGTTGTCGCCATTCTCGAAAGGTAAACAGAAGGGACACGGAAAACCATGGAAAAGATCTGGATCAAGAGCTATTCAGCCGGGGTTCCCGCCGAGATCGACACGAGCGCGCTCGGCTCGATCGCAGACTACTTCGAAGATGCAGCGGCCCAATATGCCGACCGCCGTGCGTTCATCAGCGGTTCCACCGGCGTGACCGTCACTTACCGCGAACTCGACCGGCTGACACGCCACGTGGCGGCTTACTTCCAATCAGTGCTGGCGCAGCCACAGGGCGCGCGCGTGGCTCTGATGATGCACAATCTGCTGCAGTACCCGGTGTGCGTGTTCGGGCTGCTGCGCGCGGGCTATGTGGTGGTGAACGTGAATCCGATGTACACCCCGCGCGAGCTCGAGCTTCAGCTCAAGGACTCGGGGGCCGAAGCGATGATCGTGGTGGAACTCTTTGCCCATGTGCTGGCGAAAGTGATCGCCAGCACCGTGGTCAAGCACGTGGTGGTGAGCGGTCTCGCAGACATGATGCCTTGGCCCAGGCGCATGCTGGGCAATTTCCTCGTGCGCAAAGTCAGGAAGGCGGTGCCCGCCTACAGCCTCCCCGGCAGCGTGAGCTATCTGGACATGCTGTCGCGTGGCGCCGCGGCACGCCTCGAGCGCGTCGAGATCAAGCCGCAGGACCTGGCCTTCCTGCAGTACACCGGCGGCACCACCGGCGTGTCCAAGGGGGCGATGCTGACGCACCTCAATATCCTCGCCAACGTGAAACAGGGGCAGGCCTGGAGCGACCCATTCCTTGACAGGAACAAGGAGCTGATCAGCATCACAGCCATTCCGCTGTATCACATCTTCGCGCTGGGTTCGTGCCTGGGTTTTGTCGGCAGGGGAGGCACGAACGTGCTGGTGGCCGACCCGCGCAACATCCCGGCCTTCGTCAAGGTTCTGAGCAGGTACACGTTCTTTTCGCTGCCCGCCGTGAACACCCTGTTCAACGGCCTCCTCAACGACCCGGACTTCGCCAAGGTCGATTTCACCCAGCTGCGCTTTGCGATCGGCGGCGGCGCGTCGGTGCAACGCCCGGTGGCCGAACGCTGGCAAGCGGTCACCAAGGCGCCCCTCCTTGAGGGTTATGGCCTGACCGAATGCTCGCCGACGGTCAGCGTCAACCCCCTCGACCTGAAGGAGTTCAACGGCAGCATCGGCCTTCCGCTGCCTTCGACCGAGGTATCGATCCGGGATGCCGACGGCCACGAACTTCCCCTCGGCGATGCGGGCGCTGCCGGGAAAATTCCGCAGCAACGGCATTGGTATTATTTGAAACTGCA
>JANOJJ010000391.1:0-3362 GCA_031408155.1 Rubrivivax sp. | reverse complement strand
TACAAAGCTGGGGGACGGACCCGTGGGTCAGTCCTTGCGCGGGATTATCGAAGCGCGGCCCATCTCGAGCGCGATCACCACGCCGACCATGCCCGCCAGCGGGAAATGCTTCCAGAAGCCCTCGCGGACCTGGTCGGTGTTGATGTCGAGCATCATCACCACGAACAGGAACAGCACCATCACGGCACCGACGTAGACCAGCACCAGGATGATGGCCAGGAACTCGGCGCGCAACAGCATCCAGATGCAGGCGGCGCTGAAGAATGCGAGCACCAGGAAGAGCGCTGCGTGGACCGTGCTGCGGGCCGTGATGACCCGAAACGCGGCCAGCAACAGCACGGCCGAAAAGACATAGAAGAGTGCGGTGATCGTGTTCATGTGTTGTGTCGCGCTTGTTCCGCTGCCGTGGCAGCCCCCGCCCGGACGCGCTTGACTGCGCTGCCGTGATCAGCGGTACTTCGCGTCGGCCTCCCGTCGCTGGGCGATCTCTTTCTCGTAGCGGTCACCCACCGCGAGCAGCATGTCCTTGGTGAAGTACAGGTCTCCGCGCTTTTCGCCGTGGTACTCGAAAATGTGGGTCTCGACGATCGAATCGACCGGGCAGCTTTCTTCGCAGAAGCCGCAGAAGATGCACTTGGTCAGGTCGATGTCGTAGCGCGTCGTGCGGCGTGAGCCGTCGGCACGCAGCTCGGATTCGATGGTGATTGCCATCGCCGGGCATACCGCTTCGCACAGTTTGCAGGCAATGCAGCGCTCCTCGCCGTTTTCGTAGCGGCGCAGCGCGTGCAGGCCGCGAAAGCGCGGTGACAAGGGTGTCTTCTCTTCGGGGAACTGCACCGTGATATGCGGCGACAGGAAGTGCCGCCCGGTCAGCATCATTCCCTTGAGCAGTTCGGTCAGCATGAAGCTGTTGAACAGCTCCTTCACGGCAGTCAAGGTCGACATGGTGTGCCTCGCTTCACTTCCAGATGTTGAACGGCGACTGGATCCACAGGCCCACGAGCACGAGCCAGATCAGCGTCACCGGTATGAAGATCTTCCAGCCCAGCCGCATGATCTGGTCGTAGCGGTAGCGCGGGAAGGTGGCACGCACCCACAGGAACAGGGTGGCGATGACGAAGACCTTGGCGCCGAGCCAGATCCAGCCCGGGATGAACGACAGGAAGTCGAACGGCGGCAGCCAACCACCCAGGAACAGGAGCACGGTCAACATCGAGACCAGGATCATGTTGGCGTACTCGGCCAGGAAGAACATCGCAAACGACATGCCCGAGTACTCGATCATGTGACCAGCCACGATCTCGGATTCACCTTCGACCACGTCGAACGGGTGACGGTTGGTCTCGGCCAGGCCGGCGATGAAGTAGACGACGAAGATCGGCAGCAACGGCAGCCAGTTCCACGACAGCACGCCCAGCCCCAGGTTGGCGAAGGTGCCCCTGCCCTGGCTCATCACGATGTCGCTCATGTTCATGCTGCCGGCGACCATCAGCACGACCACCAGCGCGAAGCCCATCGCGATTTCGTAGCTGACCATCTGCGCCGACGCGCGCAACGCGCCCAGGAAGGCGTACTTAGAGTTGCTTGACCAGCCGGCGATGATGACGCCGTAGACCTCCATCGAGGTGATGGCGATCAGCAGCAGCAGCCCGGCGTTGACGTTGGCCAGCACGACATCGGGGCCGAACGGGATCACGGCCCAGGCGGCCAGGGCCGGCATGATCGTCAGCACGGGGCCGAGGAAGAACAGGCCCTTGTTGGCCGCGCTCGGGCGGATGATCTCCTTGAAGATCAGCTTGACCGCGTCGGCAATCGGCGTCAGCAGACCATAGGGGCCCACGCGGTTGGGGCCGGGGCGGATCTGCGTCCAGCCGATCGCCTTGCGTTCCCACAAGGTGAGGTAGGCCACGCAGCCCATCAGCGGCGCGACCAGCAGCACGATCTTGATCAGGGTCCAGAGCACCAGCCACAGGCCGGTGCCGAGTGTCGCGTTGCCGAATTGATGCAGGGAATCGAACATGGGCTCTTCCGATAGTCCGATCAAGCCTTCTCGACCGTGACAGGGCCGAACATCGGGCCCAGCGCCAGGGTGGCCTGGTGGCCGGCAGCAACGCGCACCGCAGTCGGGGCCAGCGTCGGGTCTTCACGTGCAGGCAGCACGACGGCGGCCTGGCCCTGGGCGACCATCACCTTGTCGCCGGCCTGCAGGTGCAACCGAGCCCACAGCGCCGACGGCAACGCAGCCACCGGCAGACGGGCATCGGCCGTGAGCTGCAGCGACGCCGCGCGGCGCACCAGCGCATCGGTGGCGTAGATCGGCACATCGGCCACGCGCTCGAGCGCCGTGCCCGCCGGCTCCGCTGCGACGACCTCGGCTGCAGGCGCGTTGTCCAGCCGAGCAGCCAGGGTCGACAGATCGCCCAGTGCTTGGGCACGCACGGCTTCGGACGACTCTTGCTCAAACCCGTCCAGGCCGAGCAGGTTACCCAGCACACGCAACACCTTCCAGGCCGGTCGGGCTTCACCCGGCGCCTTGACCGCAGCGTGGAAGCTTTGCGCGCGGCCTTCGGCGTTGACGAAGGTGCCCGAGGTCTCGGTGAAGGCAGCGATCGGCAGCAGCACGTCGGCGTTGTCGACCGCGGCGTCCTTGAACGCGGTAAAGGCGACGATCAGGCCCGAGCCCTGCATCGCGACCTTGGCTGCGGCGGCATCGGCGGCGTCGAGCACGGATTCGACGTCGAGCAGCAGTAGCGCCTTCATCGGCTGGGCCAGCATCTGGCCGGCGCTCAGGCCGCCCTGACGAGGCACGGCGCCGACGAGTTGGCCACCGACGGTGTTGGCGGCCTCGCTCAGGTAGCCCACGCTGGCACTGCATTGTTCGGCGATCCAGTTCGCCAGCGCCAACAGGTTGCTCGCCTGCGGATGTTGCGCGGCCGTGTTACCCAGCAGCACCGCCTTGCGCTGACCCGACAGCAGCGACGCAGCGATGGCCTGCGCCTGGGCGCCGGGCTGCGTGGCCAGCGGAGCGGCGATGCCCTTGACGGCAGCGACGGCAGCCGCCACTTCAGCCAGCGCAGCGGCCCAGCCCGAGGGCGCTGCGGTCAGCCGCGTGGCCACCGGCAGCAGCCAGTCGTCGTGCAGGGCGTGCAGGCTGTGCACCTGCGCGCCGCGGCGTGCGGCCTGGCGCAGTCGCTGCGCAAAGAGGGGATGGTCCTTGCGCAGGAAGGAACCGATCACGAAGGCCGCGAGACCACCTTCGACCGTGACCTGCACGCCGTGGCCGACAAGGCCGAGCTGGGCGCCGTGTTCACCCAGCTGTGCGAGCAGGTGGCGGCCGACCTGCAACGCAAGGCCTATCGCGG